>VGDC01000180.1 GCA_016869895.1 Alphaproteobacteria bacterium | reverse complement strand
GTGAGCTTATAGTCATCGTCAGCGAGCACGGTGATGGTCTCTTTCTCGTTCTCGACGGTGGATTTCGTGCCTTTGAAGTCGTAGCGCGTGGTGATTTCCTTGCGCACGGATTGCAAGGCGTTCTCCACCTCGTTCATGTCGGTTTCGGAAACGATGTCAAAGCTCGGCATAATCACTCCTTAATGTGTAAGAAGTGACACTATATCAGCCTGAATGGGATATGCCAGCCGAAGATTGGGAATCAGCGTTCCCATCCCTGAATGCCCGTTTTGGAGATTTGCTTCACGCGGTCTCCATGCAGCTTGGAAGGGTGCGCAGGATCGCAACCGTCGCATTTCTCGGTTTTGGCGAGGGCTTTGATGCGGTCTTTGTCCTGCGGATGGCTGCGGGTCTTTTCCGCGATGGTCTTGGCGATGCGCTCACGGAAGGACAGGGGCTTTTCCGCGTGCGGGTCGCGGGAGGCGGCTGCGCTGAGGGCATCGTTCAATTTCTCGACGCGCTCGGAAAGCTTTTCCACATTGATGCGCTTGTCTGCATCGGGCAGTAGATGGCCGATTTCCGAATCTTTCACGCCCATGGCGTGCAGTTCCTGATTCGCATGATTCAATACATTCGCGATTTTCTGCGGGTCGAAAGCGAAGCCGTTGTCCACCAGATGCTCCAGCAATGCGTGCTGCGAGGCGATGCGTTCTGTGCCGAATTTGCCCATGCGCTCGAAGAAGCTGACCAGCTCATCGCCCGCGCCTACCTTTGCGGCGTGTTCATCGGCGCGGCGTTCCCAGTTGCGGGTGGCGGAATTGGCGGTGACCATGGATTTCGCTTTGTTCAGGATGAAGGCCGTGAACGGCTCTTGTCCATGCAGAACGGGTTCGAAAGCGTGCTGTGCCTCGTGGAACAGAATCGCGCGCTGCTCTTCCGGCGGCACTTTGCTGAGGAAGTCTTTGGTGACGATGGCTTCCACGCCGCCTTCCTGACGCGGGCCCGCAGCGGCATTGATGCCGGGGATGCGATGGGTCAGCGAAATGGGCGGGGTCTTCGCGGGGTAGCCGTTCATATCGTCGAAGGAAAGGCCTTTGGCCGCCATGCGCTCCTGATACAGCGCGGCTTCGCCAGCGTGGTGCACGGTGGTCTTCTGCCAGACTTCTTCCCACATCTTGCTGACGGGGTGGTTGGGGTCAAGCGGCTCGTCTTCCTTCTCCGGCTTCCATTCCCCTGCCATGGCGGAGTTGATGTGCGAGGAGAGGCTGGACGTGGCGTGGTTGATGTCGAGGGTCACCTTCGCGCTGGGCGAGAATTTGGAGCGATAGGCGATTTTCTCGTCGCGGCTGAGGGTTTTGTCTTCACGCACGGCTTTGGCGAATTTATGGAAGTCGAAATCGTCGGAAACCAGATATTCCAACGGCACCGAGGCGACGATATGGCCGCTGCTGCGGGGGCGAAGGCCGCCGAAGAAGCTGTGGTGGGAGAGGTCGCTCTGTTTTTCTGACATGGTATATCCGCGGAAGGATTGGAATGAATATCCAACACCCTATCAGGTATTTATGACGCTTTTATGAATCCGTCAGAAATTCTTGCTTTTAGCGGCTGATGCCCTGTGAGGGCTTCTTTTTGCCGATGCGCGGTTTGATGGTGTCGTCGAAGATGAACAATTTCGCGTCAAGCGGTACACCGTAGCGCGCGTTGTTCAGTGCCACGGTGGTCTGCTGTCCGGTCGCGTCGAAGACCAGCATATTGCGTAGCTGAAGCGGTTCGGTGGCGAATTCCAGCGTCAACGAGCCATCCTTCGGCTTGGATTTCTGCACCATGGTCAGGCGCAGTGTTCCTGCACCTTCCTCGATGGCAGTGATGACCACATCCTTGCCGAATTTGATGTCCTTACGCGCAAGGAAACCCGCCAGTGTGTCTTGCAAGGGGATGTAACTCGTCTGGTCGAGTTCATAATCGTAGAAGATAAGGTGGCGGCCATCGGCGACCATCAGGATGGGGGTGGGCGGTTCATATTGCCAGCGCATTTTGCCTGGGCGTTGCAGATAAAATTTGCCGGAAACTAGGCTGCCGTCCGGCGCAATCTGAACGAAATCCGCGAGGATAGTGGTGAGGCCGGAGAGGTATTTCTCGACGCGCGTGACGCTGGCTTTCTCCTCGGCATTGAGGGCGATTTCCTTGGTGGGCATGGCTTTAGCCGATTGCGCCTGTGCGGAAAACGCGACGAAAAAGAGCGAAATAAGAGCGAAAATGAGGTGTTTCATATCAAGTTATACGCCCTATTCGGCGTTTTCCTTCGGGGTTAGGAATCGTTGAGGAGTTCGCGCTTGCCCGCGTGGTTCGGCGGGCTGATAAGCCCTTCGCGTTCCATGCGGTCGATGAGGTCGGCAGCGCGGTTATAGCCGATGCGCAACTGCCGCTGGACATAGCTGGTGGAGACTTTCTTGTCGCGGGTGACGACCTGCACGGCCTGCTGATACAGGCGGTCTTCGTCGTTGCCGCTGAATTCGCCGTCCATATTATTCGGGTCGAATTCTTCGTCTTCCTGCGTGATGGTCTCGATATATTGCGGTTCGCCCTGCGCCTTCAGGAATTCGACCACGGTAGTCACCTCTTGGTCACTGACGAACGGGCCATGGACGCGGCTGATGCGCCCGCCACCGGCCATGTAAAGCATATCACCCATACCGAGCAGCGTTTCTGCGCCTTGCTCTCCGAGGATGGTGCGGCTGTCGATGCGCGAGGTCACTTGGAAGCTGATACGGGTGGGGAAGTTGGCTTTGATGACACCGGTGATGACATCCACCGACGGGCGCTGCGTGGCCATGACGATGTGGATGCCCGCCGCGCGCGCCATCTGTGCGAGGCGCTGGATGCTGCCTTCGATGTCCTTGCCCGCGACCAGCATCAAATCCGCCATCTCGTCCACGATGACGACGATATACGGCAAGGGGTTCATATCCAGCGGTTGTTCTTCGATGATGGGCTTGCCCGTGTCCACGTCGAATCCGGTCTGCACCGTGCGGGTGAGGTTCGAGCCTTTGGCCTTCGCCTCGATGATGCGTTTGTTATAGCCATCGATGTTGCGCACGCCGAGGTTGGACATCAGGCGATAGCGGCTTTCCATCTCCTTCACCGTCCATTTCAGCGCGACGACAGCTTTGCCCGGCTCGGTCACCACAGGGGCGAGCAGGTGGGGGATGCCGTCATACATCGACAATTCGAGCATTTTCGGGTCGATCATGATGAAACGGCATTCATCGGGCGTCAGGCGATAGAGCAGCGAGAGGATGAAGGTGTTGATGGCCACGGATTTACCAGAACCCGTCGTACCCGCGACCAGCAAATGCGGCATACGCGCCAAATCGACGACGATGGGCTCACCGCCGATGTCCTTGCCCAGCGCGATGGCGAGCTTGGATTCGCTGCCGTCGAAGCTTTGGTCTTCGCAGAGTTCACGCAAGGAGACCATTTCGCGGGAGGCGTTCGGCAGTTCGATGCCGATGGCGTTGCGACCGGGGATGACGGCGATACGCGCCGAGACGGCACTCATGGAGCGGGCGATGTCATCCGCAAGGCCGATGACACGCGAGGATTTCGTGCCCGGCGAAGGCTCTAATTCATAAAGCGTCACCACGGGGCCGGGGCGCACTTTGGTGATTTCGCCGTTCACGCCGAAGTCGGAAAGCACCGATTCCAGCAAGCGGGCGTTCTGCTCCAGCGCGGCTTCCGTGGGGCGTTTCACCTTGGATTCCGGCGTGGTCAGGATGGAGATGGGCGGTAGGTGGAATTTGCCCGCTGCGCCGCGCAACTCCAAGGAAGACTGCGTTTGAGACGGTTCTGCGGCCTTCTTGCGGGTGGTCGGCGTGGGCGTCTCCACCCGTTTCTTGGCGGGTTTGGCTGCGTCCTCATCGTCTCCCATGGTCACTTTCACGCGGGTGCGCTTGGGTTTCTCCACCTTCTCCAGCAATTCCTCTTCTTCTTTATTGCCCCAGATGCGGCTTAGGAAGCGGAAACCGCTGCGGGTGAATGAAAGGCTGTCCGCCACCGTGTACCAGACGTTCTGCCAGTCGCGCAGGCGGTTGCCGAAGGCGAGATAAACCACCACGAGGAACCAGACCAGCACGATGGAAAGAGCAGCGGCCACGCCGAAGGAACGGGTAAGGGATTCTTTGGTGAAAGAGCCGACGACACCGCCCAAGCCTTCCTGAATCGGCCACCAGAGCGGGGCTTCGATGAATTTCAGCAGTGCCGCAAAGGCTGGCAGCGCGAGGATGAGGCAGGCGACGCGGAGCGAAGGGAAGGAGAAGCGGCTGCGGCGCACGAGCTTCAAACCCCATGTCAGCGGCACGAAAATCAGCAACAGCCCAGCAAGCCCGATGAATTGGAGCGTCAGGTCGGCCATGGCCGCACCTGCGCCACCCATGAGGTTATGCACGGGTTCGCTGGTGGCGCGGTTAAGCGACGGATCGGTGGGGGAATAGCTGATGAGCGACAGGAACGTGAAGGCGGCGAAAGCGAGCAGGGCATATCCGGTGATGCGCCCGCCACGGTTGTGCAGCAGGTTGCCCAGCCAGTTCTTCACATGGTATTTCGCGGTATAATACATGGCTTCCTTTATCGCTTATCACAGGTTTTGTAGCAGAGGCAGAAGCGGGAGAACAGTG
>VGDC01000179.1 GCA_016869895.1 Alphaproteobacteria bacterium | reverse complement strand
CATAAAGCGGGATGAAGGCGAGGTGATAACCCACTATCCACAGCCAGAAGGAGCGCAGACCCCATTTTTTCTCCAGCTTGAAGCCGAAGGCTTTCGGCCACCAGTAATTGATGCCCGCGAATAGCCCGAAGAGGATCGCCCCGATGATGACATTGTGGAAATGCGCGATGAGGAACAGGCTGTTATGCAGCACGAAATCCACCGGCGGCACGGCCAGCATCACCCCTGTCATGCCGCCGATGACGAAGACCAGCATGAAGGCGACCGTCCACATCATGGGCAATTCGAAACGGATGCGCCCACGGTACATGGTGAACAACCAGTTGAATATCTTCGCGCCTGTGGGGATAGAGATGATCATCGTGGTGATGCCGAAGAAGCTGTTGACGCTCGCCCCCGAACCCATGGTGAAAAAGTGGTGCAGCCAGACGAGGTAGGACAAGATGGTGATGACCACCGTGGCATAGACCATCGAACTATAGCCGAAGAGCCGCTTGCCGCAGAAGGTGGACACGACCTCCGAATAGATGCCGAAGATGGGCAGGATGAGGATGTAGACTTCGGGGTGACCCCAAATCCAGATGAGGTTCACATACATCATCGGGTTGCCGCCGAGATCGTTGGTGAAGAAGTTGGTGCCGACGTAGCGGTCGAGCGTCAAGAGCGCGAGGGTGGCGGCGAGCACAGGGAAGGTCGCCACGATGAGGATGTTCGTGCAGAGTGATGTCCAAGTGAACACGGGCATTTTCATCAGCGTCATGCCCGGCGCGCGGAGCTTCAGGATAGTGACGATGAGGTTGATGCCGGATAAGGTCGTGCCTATGCCCGCTATCTGCAATGCCCAGAGGTAATAATCGACCCCCACATCGGGGCTGTAATTGATGCCGGAAAGGGGCGGATAAGCCAGCCAGCCCGTGCGCGCGAATTCGCCCACGAAGAGCGAAATCATCACCAGAATCGCGCCGGAGACGGTCATCCAGAAGCTGAAGTTATTGAGGAAGGGAAAGGACACGTCGCGCGCGCCGATTTGTAGGGGCACGAGGTAATTCATCAATCCGGTGACCATCGGCATCGCCACGAAGAAAATCATGATGACGCCATGGGCGGTGAAAATCTGGTCGTAATGGTGGGCGTTCAGGTAACCCTCCGAACCGCCGAAAGCCATGGCCTGCTGGATGCGCATCATGATGGCATCGGCGAAACCGCGAAGCAGCATCACCAAACCTAGAATCATATACATGATGCCGATTTTCTTGTGATCGACGGTGGTGAACCATTCATGCCACAGATAGCCCCAGAGCTTGAATTTGCTGATGGCGGCGACCATGGCGATGCCGCCCAGCGCGACCACGGCGAAGGTGGCGATGAGAATCGGCTCATGGAGGGGAATGGCGTTCCAGCTGAGTTTGCCGAAGAGGAATTGGAGCAGTTCGGGGCTGAATGTCATGGCGGTCACCGGCTTGCGAAGGAATAGGGGACGGGCAGGTTGTGGCTCATCAGGCGGGTCGTGTCGGGAATCTGTGTGTTAAAGGCGGTGGAGAGGCTGAAGGAATCCTCGCCCGGCACGCAGAGCGATGCGAGCTGATAAGTGCCTGTGTCGCTCATGCGGCCACGCGCGCCGTCTTTATCATAGGTCAGGCGATGCGCCAGCATCAGGCCATCCAGCCCCAAACCGCCGCGCGCGTCGATGGCCATCATCTCGCCCATGCACATCTTGCCGCGCTCCACGCAAAGGTTCACGATTTTGGGGTAAAGCGTGTTGTCCACCTTGCCATAGTAACTGACGGGTTCTTTCTCGCTGGGTTTCTCCAGTTGCAGATAGGCCAAGTCGTTCAGCAGGTTCTGCGAGGCTTTCGCTTGCTTCACCCATGCGTCGAAATCGCTGTCGCTCAGGCCATGGGTCTTGAAGCGCATGTTGGAGAAGCCTGCGCCGCTATAATTCGCGGAGAAGCCGTCATACACGCCTTCGCGGTTTAGAACCGCGTGCAGCTTGGTCTCCATGCCCGGCATTGCGTAGATCATGCCTGCCATGGCAGGAACATAGAACGCGTTCATCACCGAAGAGGCGGAGATGCGGAACTGGATGGGACGGTCAACGGGCAATGCCAGTTCGTTCACCACGGCCACGCCCTGTTCGGGATAGATGAACAGCCATTTCCAATCCAGCGCAATGACCTGTACCTCCAGCGGTTTCGTCCCCTCTATCGGTTTATCCGCCGAGATGCGCGAGAGTGGGCGGTAAGGATCCATCAAGTGGGTATCCACCCATGTCAGCGCGCCAAGGCAGATGATGATAAGCAGCGGCGCGCCCCAAATGGCGAGCTCCAGCTTGGCGGAATGATCCCAATCCGGCTCGTAGCGCGCTTCCGTGTTCGATTCGCGGTATTTCCATGCGAACCAGATGGTCAGTGCCATCACCGGAACGATGATGATGAGCATCAACCAGACGGAGGTCATGAGCAGGCTGCCCTGACGCGCCGCGATGTCGCCGGAAGGGGACAACACGACCGTATCACAGCCAGTGAGAGCGAGGGCGGCAAAAGCCGATATGATATGTCGAATCTGTTTCATATGGTTTTCTTAACCTGCCTTATGCAAAAAGAACATAGGACAATTTGTCCAATCCCCTCCCGACCTGACTGGGTATACATAGGAAGGGTGATGAATTTACTTCCGGTTTGTGCTGTGTGGGCATAAAAAGGAATCGGGCGTTTTGCCCAACCGCCCCTTGCGGCGGAAGCATATGAGCCACGCGATTTTAAGAGGGCTGAATGTCTGCGACCGGAACACCTCCCAGCAATACCATCGACAAGGACGTGCGGAACCTGCACGCCAAGGGAAAGCACACGGTCGATCCCAGCGATATCGCGGTGGGGGTCATCATCGGCAGGACGTCGGAATTCTTCGATTTCTTCGTCTATGCCATCGCTTCGGTGCTGGTGTTCCCGAAGCTGGTGTTCAGCTTCGTCGATCCCTATCTCGCCACGGTCTATTCCTTCATCGTCTTCGCGCTGGCTTTCGTCGTGCGACCGCTGGGCACGCTAATATTCATGGAAATCGACGTGCGTTATGGCCGCAGCGCGAAGATGACTGCCGGATTATTCCTGCTCGGCACATCCACGGTCGCGCTGACATTGCTGCCTTCCTACGAAGAATTCGGGGTGTTCTCCATCATCGTGCTGGTCGTCTGCCGTTTGGGTCAGGGTATCGCTTGGGGCGGCACATGGGATGGGCTTGCGTCCCTTCTGGCATTGAGCGTGAAACCCGCGCGGAGGGGGTGGTATGCCATGCTGCCGCAGCTGGGCGCGCCGCTTGGCCTTCTGGTGGCGACCGCTTTGTTCGCTTATCTGCTGAATGTGCTTTCCGCAGAGGATTTTACCCGCTGGGGATGGCGTTACACCTTCATCGTCGCCTTCGCTATCAACGTGGTGGCATTGTTCGCGCGGTTGCGCACCATCATGACCGAAGAATACAAACAGCTTTTCGAGAAGAAGAAACTGGCTCCCACTGCCGTCATCCCCACCATCCGCAAGGAAGGGCGCAATATCCTGCTGGGCGCATTCGCGCCGCTCGCCAGCTTCGCCCTGTTCCATATGGTCACCGTTTTCCCGCTGTCGTGGGTGTTCCTGTTCACTGAACAGGACATCGGGCGGTTCTTGGTCATCGAGATGATCGGCGCGGCGGTCTGCACGGCATGTGTCGTCGGGTCGGGCTATCTGGCCGATAGAATCGGGCGGAGAAGCTTGTTGCTTTTCACCGCAGGTGCTATCGCTGCATTCAGCGGATTCGCACCGCAGCTGCTGGATGGCGGCGAGGTCGGCGAAACGGTGTTCATGATGCTCGGATTCGTGTTGCTGGGGCTTTCCTTCGGGCAATCTTCCGGTTCCATCGCCAATAAATTCTCGCCAAGCCATCGCTATACGGCATCTGCGCTCACGTCCGATTTGGCGTGGCTGTTCGGTGCGGGTTTCGCGCCGCTGGCGGCACTGCTGCTGTCGTCCCATTGGGGATTGATGGCTTCGGGGGCTTATCTGCTCTCCGGCGCGCTTTGCACGCTGGGCGCGCTGGCTTTGGCGGATGCCAAACAGCATTCTGCTAAAGATTAACGCACGGGCTGTTTGGCGAGTTTGCGCGCCAATGTGCGGCGATGCATACCCAACCTGCGCGCCGCTTCGGAGATGTTAAAATCCACCTCCGCGAGGGTCTCGTGGATGCGTTCCCATTCCAGATTCTTGAGCGAGGTCTTCCGCGTTTCGATGGCGACGGCGGTGTTGCCTTCTGCCTGTGCGTTCAATGCGGTGATGATGTCATCCGTATTCGCGGGTTTAGTGAGATATTGGCAAGCCCCCAGCTTGATGGCCTCCACCGCCGTGGTGATGCTGGCATAGCCCGTGAGCACGACGATGCGCATGGATGGGTGGGCGGCGTGGAACTGACGGACGCATTCCAGACCCGAAGCCCCTTCCATACGCAAATCCACCACGGCGTAATCCGGCATCCAATCGGCGATGCGAATGATGGCGGCCTCGGTGCTGGAAGCGTGCTGGGCTTCGTATCCCCTGCGTTCCAAGGAGCGCACGAGGCTCGTGGCGAAGGAGAGGTCGTCTTCGACGATAAGGATGCGTCCGGTCATGGTTATCCTTTCAGCGTAATAGCGGCCAGA
>VGDC01000178.1 GCA_016869895.1 Alphaproteobacteria bacterium | reverse complement strand
AGATTGAGATCAACGGGAAACCGGTGCTCAAGGGCTATATCGATGTGATGAACGATGCATATGATGGCAGCCAATCGGAGCTGAATGTCTCCGGCCGCGATAAGGTCGCCGATCTGATTGACTCTTCCGCAAATGTAGACGGGCCTTTCGAGTTCCTCGGTCTCCCTTTGATTGAGGCCGTGCGCCGCGTTTGTAAACCACATGATGTTCAAGTCAGCACCGATCAGCCCGCAATGAAACCCATCAAGCGCTTGGCGATTCAGCCAGGAGAGAGCGTGTTTGAGTTCATTGAACGTGCTTGCCGTGCGCAAGGTATTCTGCCGGTGAGCGATGGCATCGGCGGGCTTGTGCTTACCAAGCCGGGGATGATTCGCAGCAAAGGAATGCTGGTGTTTGGTGAGAATGTGCTCTCAGCGTCCTACTCAGTCGATGCCACAGAACGCCACAGCCTCTACGTCGTTAAAGGTCAGGCGGAAGCGCTGGATGGCAATACAGAGGCTTCACAAATGAGTGGAGCTGAAGGCCGTGCGGTGGATGAAGAAGTCACCCGCTACCGTGCCAAGTTGCTGATTGGCGAGAATCAGGGTTTTGACATGACCCTGAAGGAGCGCGCGGAGTGGCAGAAGAAGATGGCTCGTGCGCGCGGAACGCAAGCTACCTACACGGTTCAGGGCTGGGCAACAGATGGTGATGACCTTTGGCAGCCTAATACACTGGTGCCTGTGCGAGATAAGAAGAATGGCCTTCAGCGGGAAATGCTTCTTTCCAGCGTGAGCTATCGCCGTAGCATTCAAAGCGGTACCACCACTACTCTCGGCCTAAGTCTGCCCGAATCCTTCGACATCGCCGCGCTGCGCGAGGACAAGTCTGGTAGCGGATCAACCACTCTTTGGGCAGATGACAATGATTAATCAGTTCCAAAAAACAGCGGAATCTGTAGGGCGAATGATCCGCCTTGCGATCGGCCGCGCAGTTCTTTCGGCCGTGAGCGATGAAGGCAAGCGTCAGCTTATCCAGCTGCAAGCCCTTAAAGGGGAAACTAAAGAAGGTATTCAAAGGGTACAGAACTATGGGTTTACGAGTGTTCCTCTCGAAGGTGCGGAAGTTATTTTCGTTTGCGTGGGCGGTAACCGTGACCACCCCATCGCCATCAGCGTCGACGATCCGCGTCACAGAAAGGCCGGGCTGGTATCGGGAGAAGTGGCCATCTACACCGACGAAGGGGATTACATCCTCCTCAAGCGCGGCCGTGTCGTCGAAATCAGCACAGAGACACTGCTCGTTAAAGCGTCGGCCAAAGCCCGGTTCGAGACGCCGCAGCTGGAAGTGACTGGAAATATCATTGACCGCGTCGACGATGACGGCCGCAGCATGAGCAATATGCGCGAGGTCTATGACGACCACACCCATCCCGAAACGAACTCCGGCGACACGCAAGAACCTAATCAGAAAATGGGAGGCGGCGCATGAAGATGATCGCCAAGCCAGCTGGAGGTTTTGATGTGGCGCGCACTTCGACTGGCGCTCTCCAGCTCGAAGCAACCCTAGAAACCGCTGTGATCATCAGCCTTTTCACTGACCGCCGCGCCGCGACCGATGATGCGCTGCCCGATGCCGGCCAGACGCTTTCTCCTGTGCCGGCAGACCGTCGCGGCTGGGCAGGTGATGCCTTTGGTGGCGAGCGCATCGGATCTCGTCTCTGGTTGCTTGACCGTGAGAAGCAGACCGAGGAGGTGCGGCGCCGCGCTGAAGAGTACGGCTATGAGGCGCTACAATGGCTGATTGATGATGGCCATGTGCTTTCCGTCGAGATCAATGCGGAATGGGCGCCGGAGTATCAGGGGCGTGGTCGCCTCAATTACCATGTGCGCATCACCCAACCCGGCGGCGCAGTCTTTTCCACCATCGCCAATGCGGGAGCTGTATATGGCCTTTAATCGCTCTTTACCCGCTGAGACACTTGCGCGCATTGAAGCCGTCATCGCGGCCGAGCTGCCCGGCTCTGATGCCCGTCTACGCTTCTCTGTGGAGTTTGTCCTGGCGCGCATCCTTTCTATGGCTTCATTTGAGATGGAAGGCTATGTCGCGTGGGTTTCCCGCCAGATTCTGCCGACTACCTGCGATGATGATGTGGTGCATATCCACGGCGAGTTCTGGGGCATCGAGCGCAGAGCAGCTGCAATCGCTTCTGGCCCTGTGACCTTCACCGGTGTAAACGGTGCCGTCGTTCCGGCGGGAACAATTCTTCGCCGTGCAGACGGGCTGGAATATACCTTGAATGCGGATGTGACCATCTCCGCTGGAACGGGTGCTGGAAGTGTCACCGCCTCCAATGCCGGCACGGCAAGCAATGCTGTCGCCACGACCGTCCTCTCGCTGACCGTTCCAGTGCCAGGGATTCAGGCGAATATCACCGTGGCCACGGGTGGCATCACGGGCGGCGTGGATATTGAAACCATTGCCAGCTGGCGCGCCCGTATCATTGAACGCGTCCAAAATCCCCCGCACGGTGGCAATGAAGACGATTACAAGACCTGGGCGAAGGAAGTGCCTGGCGTGACCCGCGTGTGGGTGCATCCCAAACAAATGGGCATCGGTACCGTGCTGCTTCATTTCGTGATGGATAACAAGCCGGACACCATTATCCCGTCCGGCGGGGAAGTGACCACTGTCCGTAACTACGTCCTTCGCGCTGACAAAGCGCCCGTGACCCCTGACATCTACGTCGAGGCTCCCGTGCCGGTCGCCGTGGACTTCACCATCAAAATCCAGCCAAACACCCTTGAGGTGCAAGCGGCCATCACTGAAGAGCTGAAGGACTTCTTCCAGCGTGAATCCGAACCAGGCGGCGCATTGATGCACTCACGCATCATGGAGGCGATCTCCGTTGCGGCCGATGAATATAACCACGAACTCGTTTCCCCGGATAGCACCGTCATCCGCACTTTCGGGCAGTTGTCCGTCCTTGGCGATATCACCTTTGAGGACATGGATTGATGAATAAGGAAGCGTATCAGCAACAGCTTGCCGCCTCGCTGCCGACTGGCCCAGCGTGGGAGCGTGACTTGTCGTCGAACATCATGGCCATTCTTGGCGTGATCGCTTCAGAGTTCGCCCATTTGCACGGGCGCACCGAGCAGCTGCTGCGTGAAGCTATACCCGCGACCACGCAGGAAATGCTGACCGATTGGGAAAAAGCCGCAGGTCTTCCGGATGAATGCTCGGCTCTCGGCGATACGCTTCAGGAGCGCGTTGAGCAGCTCGTGAGTAAGGTCACGCGTCGTGGTGGCCAGAGCAAAGCCTTCTTCCAGCAGATTGCCGAAGAGATGGGTTACGAGGTTGTCGTAGAGCCGCGCTTCCGACCCTTTATTCCCGGCATAAGCGCACCCGGCGACCTTATCTGGATGGATGAGACCATCCGCTTCTATTGGCGTGTCCGCGTTCTGAAGGCAAAGCTCGTCTTCATGCGCTGCGGTCAGTCCACCCTTGATGAACGTCTCCTCGACTTTCGCCAGGCGGAAGACTTGGAGTGCATCCTGCAAAAGCTGAAGCCAGCCCACACCGTACTTATCGTTGCCTATGAAGGAGTTGAAGTATGAAGTATATCCCCCCGATCGGCGCGACAGACCCGAATGAGTCTTACACGACCGGCAATCCTGCTCTGGGCATTCCCGCCAAGGCCGTTCCACATGAGGCCATCGAGCACCCAATGCGGGAGATGGAATATGCTATTCAGCAAGCCGGCATCACGCCAGAGCACGGAAACACTACCCAGCTTTATGCGGCGTTGGTAGCGATTGCCACGTCTGTAGCCACCCCGCTTTCTGATGGCGATTATGGTGACATCACCGTCACAGCTGGCGCCACGCAGATGATCATCAATGATGGCGTGGTTGGCACAGATGAACTTGCGGCCAACGCAGCCACAAACGCCAAGATGGCGAAAATGGGTGCTCGCACGATTAAAGGCAACCAAGGGGCGTCAACAGCAGATGCCGCTGACATTGCCGTCCTAGTCAATCAAGCTGTTGGCCGTCGTTCTAGTGGCTCTGGCCTTTTGCAGTCAGTGAGTGATCTCGGCTGGGACTTGATCGGCTCCACAACCACCGGAGCCGTCTGTGCTGCGCTCGGCACGATCAGCGTCATTCGCACACAAATCTTTACAGCCAGCGGCACCTACACCCCACACGCCAATATGGTTTACTGCGTTATCGAGATGACGGGCGGTGGTGGTGGCGGTGCCAACTCAGCCGGCTCCCAGATAGGAGCTGGCGGTGGAGGAGCAGGAGCCTACATTCGCGCAATTCGTACCAAAGCAGACATTGGGGCAAGCCGCGCGGTCACCATTGGCGCGGGTGGTAATAATGGTGCGTCAGGTACAGCAGGAGGCAACACTACCGTTGCTGGTGTAGGAACGGCGAATGGCGGCGGCGGAGGAACCACTAACAATGGAGGCAACGGCGGTACTGGCAGCGCCACGTCAGGTGACATCCTGCTTCACGGCGGAGATGGAACGTCGAGCGTCAGTTATGGTGCGGGCGTTGGTGGCTCTAACCCGCTTGGACAAGGTGGCGGCAATCAATACCTCACGCCGTTCACAGGCAAAGCAGGTAAGACGGGCGGCGGGGGCGGCGGTGGTGGTTACAACACCGCTAACGGCGCAAATGGCGGGGCGGGTCTCGTAATCATCACAGAATTCTGCACCGCATAAAGGGGAAAGCTATGACAGCAATTAGAA
>VGDC01000177.1 GCA_016869895.1 Alphaproteobacteria bacterium | reverse complement strand
TTCATGCAGGATAGGCTCAATGCCCGCCTCATGGGTGTGCGCCCCACGGGCAATGGCCGCCGCGAATCCTATGCCCATCAGCCCATGCCCCGCATGACCAACACGGTGATGCTCGGCGGCGACAAAGCACCGGAAGAGCTCCTCTCCGGCGTCACCAAGGGGCTTTACGCCAAAACCCTCGGCGGCGGTCAGGTGGACATCACCTCCGGCAAATTCGTGTTTCAGGTGACGGAAGCCTATATGATCGAGAACGGTAAAGCGACCTATCCGGTCAAAGGCGCGACACTCATCGGCAACGGGCCAGACATCCTCACCCGCGTGCAGGCCATCGGCAACGACCCCGCGCTGGATGATGGTGTGGGCACCTGCGGCAAGGCTGGGCAAGGCGTTCCCGTGGGCGTAGGCCAACCTTCCATGCTTGTCAGCCATATGACAGTCGGCGGAACGGAGTTGGCGTGAAACACCAAGAAAACCGCCATTGTTAAAGTTTTGTGACATGGCGATACGGTTGTTGATAGCGATTAGCAATTCCGATACACTGACTTAGTAATTTAGGGGAAGAAGCTTCGTTAAACGGCGCTAATTCTTAACTTCTTAAGGCAGTGAGGTTAATATGAGCTTAGATTTCGCATCCGGCACCATGGCTGCAATCACCCTCGCCCCTCACGTCGCCGCAGCGGTGGAAAAAGCCCGTACGGATTTCAACTCCGGCCGCATCAGCTCAGTAAGCGTCACCCCCACACTCGGCAACCAGATCAGCCAAGCTCAACGCAAAGAACGCGCTGCGCAGGCAGATGAGCTGTTCAGTGGCGCGGCGAAGCAGGAAGCCATCCAAGTTTCTCTGGTTTCTCCTGCAGATGAAGCGAACCAGAACCCAAAGGTCAGCGCGAAAGCCCAGCAGGTCATGCAGGTGCAGGGATGGAAATCCCCCTCCGCTAAAGCTGCTAACAACGTCGGCAACAACCGCTCCAAGGAAGATCAGGCGTCGATTCTGGGCAGCGGTTTGATGAAACATGTTCATATCGACCCGCAGCAGGCGAAAATCGTGGCCAGAGGCGCCAAGCATGTCTCCAAGGGGCATGCACCCGCCGGACAGCACGGCCATGCCAGCGCAGTAGGAAAAGCAGTCCAATCTAAAGGCGGCCATAGCCGCTAATCTGTCCCAAAACGAAAAAGCACCGTAACCGGTGCTTTTTCTTGGTTGCATCGCACAAAACACATTGCTTTTTTATGCGCGTAAGAGTACCTATCGCCGAACAAGACTAATATTTTAAGGCTTCATAAAGACCATGTTTGGTAAGTGGACGACGAAATCGAGCTCTGGCAATGGCACTCCCCCCGTCAATTTCGACGATTTGGGGGATGAATTGGCTGTCATCCTCGTGCAGGGGAAGAACTCCTTCGGCGATGATATCTATTGCTATCTGAACCTGCCGCTCAAGAACATCAAGCCCGTGCAGGATGCCTTGGCCGGCAACAACGGCTTCACCCCCAGCAAGTTCGGCACGGTGTTGGCCGCTGGCCGTGGTCAGCCGACCGAAGAAGTGAAGCGTGAAATCGGCCAGACCGAATACACCGTCGCTTTTGAGCCGCGCAAATTGCCTGCTGCCTTCGGCGGCGCAGCGTAACCCCGCCCACAACACGAAAAAAACGCCGCCCTCTGAGGCGGCGTTTTTCGTTTCAGCATGAATCTCAATACACTTCCCTTGCCGAAGCCATGGTGGAAAGCCGCGCGATGAGGGAACAGACGCGGAAATTACACTGCGCGACGGCCTTCCGCGCCACATCGCCTTTTTCGGCTTCATCGCACATCCCGTGGAACACCATGCCCGGCGCATTCAGGTTGCCGAATGCGTCCTTCTGACTGTTGGTGCGGAATGCACCGCCCACCGCCGTCTCATCCACCACATAGATCATCGGCTCGGAAGTCGCGCCATCGATGCTGTCGATGCTCGGCACGCCTTCTTGGATGATGACTTCGCTGTTCTGCGAGCCTTCTTTGATGACATCCATCTTCTGGCGGTATTTCTTGTTCATCGCCAGCACTTCCTCGCCGGAGCGCGCGGTCATCACGCCCATGCCGTAAGTGCCGCTATCGGCTTTGATGAACACATACGGCTCTTCGGTAATGCCGTATTCCTTATATTTCACGCGCAGCACGTCCAGCACCAGTTCCACATTGGTCGCCACGCATTCGAAACCTTCGCGCGCTCGGAAATCCACCATGCCGCAGTTGCGGAAATAGGCGGAGATGAGCCAGTGGTCGATGCCGAATGCCTCACCGAAATCCCGCACCAGCGCATCATAAGCCGCGAAATGCACGCGCTTGCGGCGGCGATACCATCCCATCCCCACAGGGGGGATGACGGGTTGTGCACATCCGGTCAACAGCGGCGGCGCGCCAAGCGTCATGTCGTTATTGGTGATGACCACATCCGGCACGAAACCTTCATGGGTGACGAGCTTTGTACCATCCAACTGCAGCGGATATTCGGTGATGACACGGCCTGTCGCCGTTTCCAGCTCGAAAGGCGCTTGATGCTCTTCCACCAGCGTTCCGATGCGCACCTCGAACCCCGCCCATTCCAGAATATCGCGCAGACAGGCGACATTCTCCAGATAGTTGAGATTTCGGGTGTGGTTCTCCGGCACGATGAGCACTTTTTTTGCGTCAGGGTAATGCTTCGCGAAATAGCCCTTCACCGCCGCCGCCGCACGTTCCGATGCCGCTTTGGAGAGGTTGTTGAACCCACCGGGATAGACATTCGCATCCACTGGCACGATTTTATGCCCCGAATGACGCAAATCCACCGAGCCATAAATGAATGGGGGACGCTCGGCAGCACGAGCCTTCAGCCACACTTCCACTTCCTCGCCGCGCGTGTTGAGCAAATTGCCCAGATGGGGGAGAATTTCCATGAGATTATCCTTCAAATCGTGGTTTTTTGTCCCAATCGCCGCGCCACGCCATCACGGCGGTGAGCGCAGCAAGCCCAGCCGTATCGGCGCGCAACACGCGGGGGCCGAGGCTGATGGGACGTGCGAATTTCTTGTTAGTTAGCAGCGCAAATTCATCGGGCGTGAATCCGCCTTCAGGGCCGACCAGCACGCCCCATTTGGCAATATCCGCGGGAAGTTGCGCGAACAACTCCAAGGGGGATAGCCCATTCCCGCTCTCATCACCATAAAGTAGCACACGGTCTTCCGGCCAAGCGGCAAGCACCTTCGTAAGCGGTTCGACGTCCCGCACCACGGGCACTTCCAACCGCTCGGATTGTTCCGCCGCTTCGATGGCATTGGCGAGCAGACGATCCGCATTCACCCGTGAAGCGATGGTGCGTGCCGTCATCACCGGCAGCAGTGCCGATGCGCCCAGCTCCGTGGCTTTCTGCACGATGAAATCGATGCGTCCGTGCTTCAGCGGCGCGAAGACATACCACACATCCGGCGTGCCCACCTGCGGCTTGCGTGGCTCGACCAGCCGCACTTCGGCCTTCTTTTTGGAGATGACCGACAATGTGCCCAGCCATTCGCCGTCCTGCCCGTTGAACAGCGCCAGCGGCGTGCCGTCCGCACTACGCATCACGCTGAGCAGATAATGCGCTTGATCTTCTGCAAGGGGAATAACCGCACCCGCATGGAATGCGCCCTCGACAAACAGACGGATTTTGGGATTAATAGCGGTCATATCACCTTTGCTTTGTTGCGAAGCAGCGTAAGCTTTGGGAAATCCCCTGTAAACAAAAACCATGCGTATGACCTTCTCGAACCCCTATCTCCGCCTGATGCGCTTGCATCAACCCGTCGGTTTCTGGCTGTGCTTCTGGCCAAGCGCATGGGCGATTCTGCTGGCCGATGCCTATACCACCCACTGGAAGCTGCTGGTGCTGTTCCTGCTGGGCGCGGTGGTCATCCGCGCGGCGGGCTGCATCGTGAATGACATGGCCGACCGCGAATTCGATAAACACGTCGAGCGCACGAAAACCCGCCCCTTGGCGAGCGGCGAACTGTCGATGAAACAAGCCTTCATCGCGCTGGCGGTGCTGCTGAAAATCGGTTTCGCCATCCTCGTCAGCGTCTATTTCCTGCTGCCGTCGGATGTGTCTTTCCCCGTATTACTAGCCGTGACCGTTCCGGTGCTGGCACTCAGCGCCGCTTATCCTTTCATGAAACGCATCACCTGGTGGCCGCAGGCCTTCCTCGGCATCACCTTCAACTGGGGGGTGCTCATCGGCTGGGTCGCCGTGCGTGGCACATGGGAGTGGGACGTGCTGCCGCTTTATGCCGCCGCGGTGTTCTGGACGCTGGGCTACGACACGGTTTACGGCTTTCAGGACATGAAGGACGACGAGAAAATCGGCGTGAAATCCACCTCGCGCCGCCTCGCCGCGAACACCAAGCTTTGGATAGGCTTCTTTTATGCGGCAACCCTCGCGCTTCTGGCCACCGCTGTGGTCTTCGCCCCTGCGTCGAATTACCTCTGGCTCGCGGGGCTGTTCATCATGGCCGCGCATTTCGCATGGCAGGTGAGAATGCTGGATGCGAACCAGCCCGCCACCTGTCTGCGCATCTTCAAATCGAACGCGTGGATCGGCGGTTTATGGCTGATTCCTCCAATTTTGGTACAAATTACATAAAAATTTAGCGAATCCTTAACTTTTAGATGACATTCTGAATGAATGGGCGCATCTGATATGGGCTCTCCCGCATCGCGTATGCGCTAATTTTTGGATTCAGACTGTGCAAGGCAAACCGAACGTG
>VGDC01000176.1 GCA_016869895.1 Alphaproteobacteria bacterium | reverse complement strand
CAGGAAATCTATGCCGCCAGCAACAAAGAGTTCCCTGTGAACCCTGCCGTGAAGCCCGATTCCGTGCTGGCTGCATGGGGTGAATTCAAAGAGGATTCCACTCCGCTCGCCGACTGGAGCAAGCATGCCAAACAGGCTACCTTGATCGCCGATCAGGCGGGTTGGAAATAACCCGCTGCGGAGTGTGATTCGTGCTGCGTTTAAGTGCCGTCTTCATCGCCTTCATGTGCATCGCACCGCTTCTGCTGGTGCTTTGCGCATGGGTGATGCCCTTCTCGGAGGAGACGGCCACCCTATGGGCACACGTGCGCGCCACCCTGTTGCATGGCTATCTGCTGGAGACGGCGTTGCTATGCATCGGGGTGGCGGCTCTCGCTGTTCTCTTCGGAGTCTCCTCGGCATGGTTCATCTCCCATTACGACTTCCGCGGGCGCAAATGGCTTGAATGGGCGATGATTCTGCCCCTCGCCATGCCTGCCTATATCTCTGCTTATTCCTATGGCTGGCTGCTGGAATTCGGTGGCCCTGTGCAGACCGGCCTGCGCCATGCCTTCGACCTCTCGCGCGGCGGCTATTATTTCCCCGAATTCCGCAGCATCGGCGGGGCGATATGGGTCATCGGCCTTGCCACCACGCCCTATGTCTATCTGCTTGCGCGCACGGCCTTTGCCTCCCAGCCGCGTGAATGGTGGGAGGCCGCCGCCACGCTGGGGGCGGGATCATCCCGTTTCTTCCGCACCATCGCGCTGCCCGCCGCGCGGCCTTTCATCGCCACGGGTGTCGCCCTCGCGCTGATGGAATGCATCGCCGACATTGGCACGGTGACCGTCCTCGGTGTGAACACCGTCAGCGCAGGCATCTACCGCAGCTGGTTCTTCATGGGCGAACCGCTCATCGCCGCGCGGCTGGCGGGGTTGCTGCTGCTGTTCGTGTGTCTGCTGATGGCGTTGGAAGCCTTTGGGCGCAGGGGAATGCGGTATAGCTCCCTTCGGCAACAAGTCGCAGACCGCAAGAAAGTAAGCGGTGGCAAAGCCTTCGCTGCTTTTTTCTTTTGCATCATCCCTGTTTTGGCTGGATTCATACTTCCTCTCGCGATTCTTGTACGCCTCGTCAGTTATGCGGATTTAGGCGCGATTTTTGGTGTCTTCGACTACCTTTGGCAGACTGTGCGCTTAGGGGTAATCGCCGGATGTTTGGCTTGCTCCGCGGCGTGTTTGATGGTGCTGGCGGAGCGTTTCCACCATGCGTGGATGCGGGGCATCTCGATTCTCGCGAATCTGGGTTATGCGATACCCGGTGCTGTGGTGGCTGTCGGGTTGATGCTGCTGTTCGGCTGGGCGCGGGAATATCTGCATTCGGGATTCATCATCACCGGAGGCATCAGCGGCTTGCTCATCGCCTATACAGTGCGATTCCTCGCCACGGCCTATAGCCCGCAACATAGCGGGATGCTGCGCATTCCCGTGGAGATGGATATGGCGTCCGCATCGTTGGGAAAAAGCCGTTTCCACACCATCACGCGCATCCACCTGCCGCTGCTGGCCTTGCCGATGTTCGCGGCGTTCATCATGGTATTCCTCGATACGGTGAAGGAGCTGCCAGCAACGCTTATCCTGCGGCCTTTCGATGTGAAGACGCTTGCGGTGGCGGCCTATGAATTCGCCAGCGACGATAGACAGGTGGAAGCGGCGCCGTATTCACTGTTACTCATCGCCATCTCGACGCTGGCTGTGTTAGGGTTGCATCTTCTTCAAACGCACATTCAGGGATGGCGTAATGGCTAACATCGAACTGAAAGACGTGACGTATCGTTATGCCATCGGCGGGGTGGAGAAGGTATCATTCACGCTTCCGCAGGGCGAAATCGCCTGTCTTCTGGGGCCGTCCGGCAGCGGTAAGACCACTTTGTTGAAGCTCATCAGCGGATTTCTGCTGCCCCAGCAGGGGCAAATACACTTCAACGGCAAGGATGTGTCCCGTCTGCCGCCACAAAAGCGCCATGTTGGGCTGGTGTTCCAGCAGCATGCCCTATTCCCCCACTTGACGGTCGAAAAAAATATCCTTTATGGCTACACCGGAAAAGATAAACAAAAGGGTGAGGAGTTGCTATCCAAGCTATTGGAAGATTTCCATATACGTTCTCACAGAATGCGTTACCCTCACCATATTTCAGGAGGGGAGCAGCAGCGTGTCGCACTGGCGCGCGCCATCGCCTCCGAGCCGTCAATCCTACTGATGGACGAGCCATTCTCTAGTCTTGACAAAGGGTTGCGTGAACAGGTGCGACAGGAATGTCTAAACATCGTCCGCGCCCGAAACCTGACTACACTTATCGTCACTCATGACGAAGAGGAAGCAGAGAAAATCAGCGACAAAATAATAAGAATAGAAAAAACAGCATAATAACAACTAATCCTAATCTGTTAAATGAATATAATCAGGTGTTTTTTGGTGATGCCAAAATGCATCACTTTCCGCGTTGGGTTGTAAGGTGTGAAAGTTTTTTGCTCATTTGACTTGTGAAACCCGCTGAGGCCGTTAAGTTGTAAGGAGAAAATTGCTTAAGTAGAGCATGATGACCCGCAAACGACAGAAACATATCCTCTGCCAAGACGCCTGCGCCCAAAGGCGCGTCATCTCCGCTGCCGCTTCGGTAGCCATTCTCTACCCCCTGTTGCTTTCTTCGCCCGCTTTTGCGCAGGTCATTCCCGGCCCTGCGGATGCGGGACGTGTCGAAGTGCCGATGTTTGAGCCCCGCGCGGAAGAAGCTCCGGCTGGTGTCGAAGTGCCGCAACAAACCCTTGATTTTGCTGCACCTGAAGGGGCAGCGAATATCGTGTTCGAGTTGAAGGGCGTGCGCATCGAGGGGGTGACGGCATTCAGCGAAAACGAGCTTGCCGATATTTATGCGCCTTATGTGGGACGCAAGATTACGCTGGATATGGTCTGGGCATTCGCCGGACAAGTGACGGAGCGGTATCGCGCCAAGCGCTATTTCCTCTCCCGTGCATTCGTGCCCGCGCAGGAAATTGAGGATGGAACCATCGTCATCCGCGTCGTGGAAGGCCATGTCGGCCGTGTGGAATGGCAGGGCGGGGTGAAGGAAAGCCGCATCATCCGCCAGCTGACCGAAGAATTGCTTCAAAACCGCCCCCTTTCGACCAACGTGCTCGAGAGTTATCTGCTGCGTGTGAATGATCTGCCGGGGCAGTCCTATCGCGCGGTAGTGCAGCCTTCTAAAGCGGGCGCGGAAGAAGCCGCGGTGACGCTGGCGATGGTGCCGCAGGAAAAACAAGGGCAGGGGCTTGTCAGCTTCGATAATTACGGTTCGCGCTTCCTTGGGCCGCTGCAAGCCTCGCTTTACTACAACGACAGCTTCATTCCGATGCAACAGACCTATTTGAGCCTGTCTGCATCCACTCCAGCCGACGAGTTGAAATATGGCGCGGTGCTGCACCAGATTCCCGTGCTGCCACGGGTGAATCTGGAATTGAATGGCAGCTATGTCGCTGCAGAACCTGGGTATTCGCTGGAAATCAACGAAATCGAAAGTAAATCTGCCGAGCTGGGGATTGGGGTGACCTACCAACCCATCCGCCAATGGCTGGAAAACATGACGATCGGCGTCAAGCTGACGGGCAAAGACACCGACACGGACATATTGGGCACGCCGCTCATCCGCGATCGTGTGCGTGTCCTGCGCACGAATTTCGCTTATGACCGCGCGGATATTTTGAGTGGTTATAGCTATTGGAACGCCTCGTTCAGCCGTGGATTGGAGATATTCGGTTCGAGCAGCGAAGGCGAGGCGGATCTTTCTCGTGCGGAAGCCGCGCCGGATTTCATGAAGGTCGATTTCTCCTATACCCGTCAGCAGCCTATTCTCAGTGATTGGCTATTGTTGGCGCGCGTGGCGGGACAATGGGCGGATAGCCCGCTTTATTCCTCTGAGGAATTCGGCTTCGGCGGGCAAGGCTTCGGACGTGCATATGATCCTTCCGAAATCACCGGAGACCATGGTTTGGCAGCATCTGCAGAACTGCGCTATAACAGCATTCCTGCTCTCGGCCAGCTGCAATTCACGCCCTTCGCATTCTATGACATCGGCAAGGTGTGGAACATCGATGCAGGGCTGGATGGTTCGGCAAGCTCTGCCGGTCTGGGCGTGGTCGTCAATCTCCCCAGTGGCATCTCCGCCACGCTCACAGCCGCTCAGCCGCTCACCCGCGAAATCGATAACCCCATCAATGGCGGTGGTGAGAAAGCTCCCCGTTTCTCCTTCGGCCTGTCATATAAATTCTGATGGAAAAACGTAGTTTTCTGTTTGAAATTAAGAATTATTTTACCTTTCCCCGTCAGAATGCAGATATGGAAAAACGTTATTTTCTGAAAGCTTCGTCGTGTCTGAGTGGGTTGGGGGTCTTCATCCTGGGGTCGATTGCACCCGTTTCTCAAGCGGTTGCGAATCCTGAAGGTGGAAATGTGGTGCGCGGCGATGCGACCATCTCCGCAGCCGGAAACACCCTCAACATCCATCAGAATAGCCAGAAAGCCGTCATCGATTGGCGGAAATTCGACATCAAAGCGGGTGAGACCACCCAATTCCATCAGCCCAACAGCAGCTCCTATACCCTCAACCGCGTGAACGCCAATGCCGGGGCATCGCAAATCGACGGGATGCTGAAGGCGAACGGCAACATCGCCATCGTCAACCCGAACGGCGTGCTTTTCGGCGCGGGCTCGCAGGTCGATGTGAACGGCCTTGTCGCCACCACAGCGGAT
>VGDC01000175.1 GCA_016869895.1 Alphaproteobacteria bacterium | reverse complement strand
ACCTCGCGGCCAGTGGCCTTCTCCAGCGCGGTCTTCATTTCGACGCCCAATTCATTCGCATCGATGACCACGAAACGCAACAATCCCCAGACTGCGCCGACCAGAACGACGATGGCGGCGAGAACAGCAGGAACGACAATGAGTATCTTCTTCTTTTTCACACAGAAAACCTTGTGTTAAGCCCGTTAAGGATATATTTCAGACAAACCTTGACCTATAGGTATAAACACAGAATTTCAAAAAGAAAAGCGGGCAGATAGGGGTTTCACCGGAAAATGACGGAAAGATTCGCACATCGTTATGCGGTGCTGGCTATCCTACTGCTGGTCAGCGGGTTTCAGGGCATCATCTCCGGTTTCACGCTGACCTTCTTCCCCATGCTGATGGAACATGCGGGTGTGGCCACCGAATTCATCGGGCTGGGCAACTCTGCGCAGATGGGCGCCATCATCGCGGTGACGCTGATTCTCCCCTATTTCCTGCATAAACTCCGCCTACCCGCGCTCTATGCCGGTTCGTGCCTCATCGGCGCGGTGGCGGTGCTGGTATTGTCTCATACAACGGACAACCTCGCGCTGCATATCCTCCTGCGGTTGCTGATGGGCAGTTGTGTGAGCGTGATGTATATCGTGCTGGAATACTGGCTGAACGCTACGGTTGACCCGAATCTGCGCGGCAAGGTGCTGGGGTGCTATGGCATGGCCATCGTCACGGGCATGGGCGCAGGGCCATTGCTCATTGGCGAGACGGGCATCGGCGGATTCGCGCCCTTCATGCTGGGCGCAGCACTGTTTCTGGTGTGCGCCGTAATCTCGCTTCTGGCGCGCAAAGGCGCACCCACGGGGCATCTGGATGCCGAACCCCCACGCGGAAATCCCCTCCGTTTCTTGCGCCTTGCGCCCGCTTTGGCGCTTGCGGGGCTGTTGCACGGCATCGTCGAATCGGGGATGTATTCCTTCCTGCCCGTGTATGGCATGCGCGAAGGGTTGAGCGAGCATCAGGCCGCCACCCTTCTCACCTGCGTATTCTGGGGGGCGATTGCATTGCAGCTTATCCTCGGCTGGTTGGCTGACCGCTGGACGGCGATGAACACCTTGCGCCTCGCGGCTTTCATCAACGCGGGCGGGGCATTGCTGCTGCCTGTTTTGCTGCCCGACGCGGGCAATATGCTCTGGGTGTATATGCTCATCTGGGGCGGCACTATCCCGACGATTTACACGCTGACCTCCACCTGCATAGGCCACCGCTACCGCGATGAAAAACTCGCCAATGCCATCCTCACTTTCGTGCTGATGTACGGCCTCGGCGGCCTCATCGGACCATACATCACCGGGCAAGTCATCGCCCATATCACCACCCACGGCCTACCCGTCATCATGGTGCTGGCCTATGGCATCTGTTTCGCAACTCTGCTATTTTCGCGCGAACCAAAGCATTCCAAGGAGTCCTTATGAGCAAGACCATCCACATCATCGGCGCAGGATTGGCGGGCAGCGAAGCTGCATGGCAGGCCGCACAGGCTGGCGCAAAAGTAGTGCTGCATGAGATGCGCCCTGTGAAAAAGACCGATGCGCACCACACCGACCATTGCGCCGAACTGGTCTGTTCCAACTCCTTCCGTTCCGATGATGCGACCGTCTCTTCCATCGGCGTATTGCATGAAGAAATGCGCCGCTGCGATTCCATCATCCTCCGCAAGGGCGATGAGCATAAAGTCCCCGCTGGCTCTGCCTTAGCGGTTGACCGTGATGGCTTCTCCGCTGCGGTGACCGAGGCTATCCATTCGCACCCGAATATCACCGTCGAGCGCGGCGAAATCACCGAAGTGCCCTCTGCCGATTGGGGATTAACCATCATCGCCACAGGGCCGCTCACTTCTGACTCGCTCAGCAAAAGCATCCGCCAGCATACGGGCGAGGAATACCTCGCGTTCTTCGACGCCATCGCGCCTATCGTGCACACGGAAAGCATCGACATGACCAAGGCATGGTTCCAGTCGCGCTACGACAAGCCCGGCCCTGGCGGCACGGGGAAAGATTATATCAACTGCCCGATGAGCCAAGAGCAGTATTACGCTTTCATCGACGCGCTTCTGGCGGGTGATAAAACCGAATTCAAGGAATGGGAGAAGGACACCCCTTATTTCGACGGCTGCTTACCCATCGAGGTGATGGCGGAACGTGGCCGCGAGACGCTGGCTTTCGGCCCGATGAAGCCTGTCGGCCTCACCAACCCGCACGCCCCCGATGTGAAGCCATACGCCATCGTACAGCTTCGACAGGATAATAAACTTGGTACGCTGTTCAACATCGTCGGTTTCCAAACCAAGCTGAAATACGGCGCGCAGACCGACATCTTCCGCATGATTCCCGGCTTGGAGAATGCGGAATTCGCGCGCCTCGGCGGCATCCACCGTAACACCTTCATCAAAAGCCCGATTCTGCTGGACGATGCTTTGCGCCTGAAAACCGCGCCGCACATCCGCTTCGCAGGTCAGGTCACGGGTGTGGAAGGTTATGTCGAATCCGCCGCCATCGGCTTGCTGGCAGGGCGTTTTGCCGCTGCGGAGGCACTGGGCACAGCATTCACCCCGCCGCCTGTCACCACCGCGCTAGGCGCGCTGCTCAGCCACATCACAGGCGGTGCGGAAAGCGAAAGCTTCCAGCCGATGAACATCAATTTCGGGTTGCTCCCCATGCCCGAAGGTAGGGTGAAGAAAAAAGACCGCAAAGCCTATTATTGCGAGCGCGCGCTGCGCGATATTGATGCTTGGCTGGGACAGGCGAAAGCTGCTTAATAATGCCCTCTAAACCGCGCCCACCAGAGTTTAAGGGCGCGGATGGCGCGGCCTTTCTCCACTCGTGCGTCGAACGGATTATATTTCGCCTTACGGATGCGCTTGAGGTAATCCTCCGCTGAAACAGCCAGCAGCATCGCGGAAACAGCCTCCGGCGGCACGCTCATACGCCGCGCAAGGGCGATGTGCTCCTCCGCCAAATCGCAGATGATCTCCACCGCATTCGCCACGTCATCGTTGAAGCCGTGTTGCAGCAATTCCTGCACATCCACATGGGGCAGCAGAACACGCCCCAGATGCGCCTGATGGTGAATGGAACGGAGAATACCCACCAATGCCCATGCTGCGCCGACGTGCTGAGCCGCATCATGCGCCGATTGCTGGCGGATACCCAGAATATCCAGCCAAAGCATGAGGATGCCCCCGCCGGTCGCCAGCGCATAGGCATCCAGCGATTCTTGCGAACGGAACGGTGCGGTCTCTAAATCCGGCTCACGCGCGGTGAGGATAGTGTCGAAGCGCTCCTGCGCTAAACCATGCATCTCTATGGCCTTCGCCAGTTCCTGCACCACTGCATGTTGGCGGATGCTCTTCTTGCCGTAAATCTCCTCCAGCGCATCCCGCCACCATTGATAGCGGATAAGGCCGACCATCGGATCAGTGACAATCTCACCCACCTTGGCGATTTCATGGTTCCATGCGAGCAGCGCGACCAGCGCAGGACGCACCTTTTCCGGTGCCAGCATCACGCAGAGCATCCGCTCGCGGTCATAGCGCAGGGTCAGCGATGCGCAATACTCCGCATCGGTCTCTTCTTCATTCACTAGCATCTGCGGTGGATTTCCTTCAGGCGGCGTGTTATCGACTGTTAGATTCTTTTTTACAGAAGCGGGAACGAAATGTCACCCACACTTCACATCATCGGCGCAGGAATGGCGGGATTATCCGCCGCCCTCACCGCTTCGGCGCGCGGCATGCGGGTCGTGGTCTATGAAGTCTCGCCCCATGCGGGTGGCCGCTGCCGCTCTTATGCCGATAAAAAGCTGGGCATGACCATCGACAATGGCAACCACCTGCTTCTTGGCGCGAACACCGAGGCGTTGGGTTTCCTGAAAGACATCGGCTCGCTGGACACCTGCCTCACCCGCGATCCCGCCAGCTTCCAGTTCGTGGATCTCGCCACCCGCAAACCCCATAACATCATGCCCCCGCGCCGCTTCCCCGGCGTGCCGTGGTATGACTGGCTGCGCTTGGTGAAGCTTTATAATCCCGCTGCGCATAAGACCGTCGCCGAATGCGTCTCGCCGAAATCCGCCCTATCGCAACGCCTGATAGAACCGCTCTGCCTTGCAGCGCTGAACACCACACCGCAAGAAGCCTCCGCCGCGCAGCTGTGGCAGGTCATCTCGCGGTTGCTTTCCGGCGGCGAACCCGCATGGCGATATTATGTGCCGAAAGATAGCTTATCGGCCACTTTCGTCTTGCCTGCCATCACCCGCATCAAGAACAGCGGCGGCACATTCTATTTTGAAAATGCCGTGAAGGGGATGGAGCGTGAGGGCGACCGAATCACCGCCATCAACTTCGCGGGCGGAAAACAGACCGTTCGCCCAGAAGACCACGTCATCTGCGCCGTGCCGCCGCAAGCGCTCGGCGCGTTATTGCCCGAAATCGCACCGGATTTCACCTATACCGCCATTCTGAACGGCCATTTCGCGTGGAAATTCGCGGGCACGATGCGCACCACCATGCCGATCATCGGCGTGCTCGGCGGCACGGCGCAGTGGTTGTTCCTCCACGAAGGGCGCATTTCCACCACCACCAGCGCGGCGGATGCATGGATGGAGCATGACGATGAAACCATCGCCGCCCGCCTCTGGGAAGACACGCGCCGCGCACTCTTCATGCAAGATGCGAAAGTGCCGCCCTACCGTATCATCAAGGAAAAACGCGCGACCATCGCCGCCACGCCAGAGAACCTCGCC
>VGDC01000174.1 GCA_016869895.1 Alphaproteobacteria bacterium | reverse complement strand
GCGGTGATGCGTGCGCTGACCAACCCCACGGGTGCGGGGCAGCTTTCTGAAGTGGGGCTGGAGAACTCGTTGAAGAACATGGGGCTGGAAGCTGGCCGCGATTTCATCATGCAATATGGCCTATCCGACCGCGAAACCGGAGGAAGACTGCGCCCTGATGCGGTGCTGTTCCTGCCGCAGGATGTGGTCATCGTGGTGGACAGCAAGGCATCGAAACATGTGCTGGAACTGGGCGAAGCGCAGGATGAGGCGCAGCTTGCCGAAGCACGCGAACGCCTGAAGCGCACCATGGCGAAGCACCTGAACGACCTGTCTTCTAAGGATTATGCCGCAGGCGTGCAGGAGCAATACCGCGAGGCAGGCCACACGGGCAAGGTGCAGGTGATGATGAATGTGATGTATCTGCCCACCGAATCCGCCCTGCAACACCTGAAAGAAGCCGACAGGGATTTCCACTCCCGCGCCGAGAAAGCGGGCATCATCCTTGCGGGCCCTGCCAGCCTGCACGGGTTATTCAGCCTTGCGAAGCTACAAATCGCCAGCGCGAAACAGGCCGATAACCAGACGCTCATCATCGCGGCAGTGCAGGATATGTTGGAGGGTATGGCTGTTGCATTGGAACATGCAGAAAAGATTGGCGACCATCTCAAAAAATCCGCTGATGCATTCAACAAAATGGCCACTTCTGTTAACCGCCGCCTTATTGGGCGCATGGAGAAACTGTCAAAATTAGGCGTGAAACCCGCCAAGAACAAGGCGCTCCCCTCACCTATCATGACCTATGATCTGCGCCGTCTGGACGATGCCTTCACGCTGGATTTGGATGCGGAAGAGCCCGTGCAGGAAAAGCAGTCGCTTCCCGCGTTGGAGACCAATCAGGCATAACACTAAGCATTTTTGCTTTTGTTTTGCGCACGGCAGCCGAGGTGAGCCGCGCGGAGTGTAGATGCACTACATGAGCACGGCGAATCCGAAGGATAACGTAGCGCAGGACAAAATGAGAAATGCTTAATTAGAAGTGACCGGAGCGACAGGCGACGCCTTGAAGATAGGCTCGACTCCGGCGTTATTCTCACGCCCTGTGCATTCGCCCTGCCATGTGCCCTGCAGGGTGGTGACCCCGTTCATCGGCGGCATGTTCGGGTTGCCGGACATCGTGAAACGCACGTTGCCGGTATAGGTATCGAGCGAAATGGGGGTGATGGAGCCTTTGGCATTGAAATCCATGCCGTTTTTCTTGCAGGTCATGTGCCAGGTGGTCTGCTGTTCGGTGACATTCGCGTCGAGAATCTGGCATTCGCCTTGCGCGCCGGAAACGGCGGTGAGATTCTCCTGATTATTTAATTGCTCCTGCGTCAGGCACTGCACCGCCTTATAAGGCACGGGCGGCAGTTCCACAGGCATGTTGAGCATCTGGGTGGAGGTGCGGATTTCCCACAGGCCGGGCTTCAGCGCGGTGTATTCCTTAGGAGCGGGAGGAGCTTGCACGGCACTAGCTGCGGCGGATGCCAACAGGGAGCAAAGAAGGGTAAAGCTCGCAACGCGCAAATTCATGGTAGGCACCTCTCTGATTCATCCATTTTCACGTTAGCCAAGCGAACGCAAATTTTCCATCAGAATATAGGGTATCACTTATTTTGCAACAAGCATGTGCCATTATTACACAAATGCAACTTGTGTCGCATTATGCGAAGAGAGGGCTTATGCGAATGGCAAGCGGGCGCGCATCGCTGCGCCGAGCGTACCATCATCCAGATAATCCAACTCGCCACCGATGGGGATGCCCTGCGCGAGGCGGGAAATCTTGAGCGGCGTGCCTTCAAGCTGGGTGGTCACATAATGGGCGGTGGTCTGCCCTTCCAGCGTGATATTGGTGGCGAGGATGACTTCCTTCACCACACCGTCCTTGGCGCGCTGCACCAGCTTGGGGATATTCAACTGCTCCGGCCCACGGCCTTCCAGCGCGGATAGCGTGCCGCCGAGCACATGATACCGCCCGCGGTACATATTACTGCGCTCGATCGCCCAGAGGTCGGCAAGGTCTTCCACCACGCAAAGCAGCGTATCATCACGGCGCAGATCCGCACAGATGTGGCACGGCTCGACGGTGTCCACATTGCCGCAAGTGCCGCAGGTCTTCACCGATTTCGCCGTGCGCGCCAAGGCGTCCATCAGCGGATGCATCAGGCGATCAGGCTGGCGGATGAGCTGCAACACCAGACGGCGCGCCGAGCGCGGGCCGATGCCTGGCAGCTTGGCGAACTGCTTTATCAAAAGGTCGATGTCTGACGGTGTTTGCATAGGAAGAGAGCCAAATGGGGACTTCAGCGGGGTCAGCAGACCCCGCCAGCCCTGAGCCAGCGGAGCGTCGCCCTGTGAAAGTCAGAAGACTTTCACGGGGCAAAACATTACTTAAAACGGCAGCTTGAGTCCAGCTGGCAAACCAAGACCGCTGGTGGCTTTTTTCATCTCGCCTTCCGCGAATGCGTCGATTTTGTTCTTCGCATCGGTGAACGCCACGATGATAAGGTCTTCCAGCGTATCGATATCTTCAGGGTCGACCACGGATTTATCGAGCGACAGTTTCTTCAACTCGCCCTTGCCGTTCACGACAGCCTTCACGAGGCCATTCGCCGCAGTGCCTTCCATGACCTCGACGCCGACGCGCTCCTGCACCTGCGCGAATTTGCTCTGCATTTCCTGTGCCTGTTTCATCATCTTCTGGAGATTCATGGCTTATTCCTCTTCAATCGTATCGTTATGGGTGGCAATGATGGGTTTCGGGGTTTCAGGCCGGATGAAATCGATGACCTGCGCCCCCGTGAAATGTCGGGTGACAGCCTGCACCAACGGGTGCTCGCGGGCTTCTTCCAGACGCTGGCGTTTGCCCGCGTCGGCTTTTTCCTTCAGGGTCGGCTGGCCTTGCGCATTGGAGATGGCGACGACCCAGCGCTGACCTGTCCAATCCTTCAGCAGATTCTGCACCTTGCCTGAAAAGTCCGCCGGCACATGGGAGGAGATGTTCACTTCCAAACGGCCATTCTCGAAATTCACAAGGCGCACATTCTGGAACAAGTGGCTCCACAGCACGGCTTCGCGCTTGTCTTTGAAGAGTTCGACCAAATCCTCGAAATTCCGCAACGCCATGGTCGGCACGGTCTCGCCGAGTGCGGCAGGCTGCGCCATCATCGGCGCGGCTACGGTTGAAGCGGTCGGACGACCACCACCACCGCCACCGCTAGGCGCGGGCGAGGAAGGAGATGGAACGGAAACGCTTCCACCAGATTGCGCGATGCGCGCCAGCTCATCAGGGCCGGGAAGCTGGGTGGCGTGCATCAGGCGGATAAGCACCATCTCAGCGGCCATATAGGGGTTCGGGGCATTGCGGGTTTCATGCAGGCCTTTGCTCAAAACCTGCCATGCACGGGTGAGGCTGCCGACATTCATCCGCGCGGCGATGCTGCGCGCATATTCACGCTCCCGCTCGACCAATTCCGCGCTGGCGGCCAAATCCGGCACCAGCTTCACGCGGGTGGTCAGATGCACCAGCTCCATCAACTCCTGAAGCTGGGAAGCGGGTTCTGCACCGTCATTATACTGCGCGGCGAAGGTGGAAAGCGCGTCCTGCACCTGTCCGGCGAAAAGCTGCTCCAGCAGTTCGAAGCTGCGGGAGCGGTCTGCCATGCCGAGCATATCGCGCACGATGTCGGCGGTCACACCGTTCTCGCCATGGGCAATGGCTTGGTCGAGCAGCGACAGCGAATCACGCACCGAACCTTCCGCTGCACCTGCGATGAGTTTCAGCGCGGCTTCTTCGGCCTGCACGCCTTCTTTGGCGACGATACGCGCCAGATGCGCGGCCAGCACCTCGCCTTCCACGCGCTTCAAATCAAACGTCTGGCAGCGGGACAGGATGGTGACGGGAATCTTGCGCAGTTCGGTGGTCGCGAAGATGAATTTCACGTGCGGCGGCGGTTCTTCCAGCGTCTTCAGCAACGCGTTGAACGCGTTGGTGGAGAGCATGTGCACCTCATCGATGATATAGACTTTGTAGCGCGCGTTGGTCGGCGCGTAATGCACGGTGTCGATGAGTTCGCGGATATCGCCCACGCCCGTGCGGCTGGCGGCATCCATCTCGATGACGTCCATGTGGCGGTCTTCGGAAATCATCACGCAATTCGGGCAGACACCGCAGGGGTGGATGGTGGGGCCGCTTTGGCCGTCTTCCCCGATGCAATTCAATGCGCGGGCGATGATGCGCGCCGTGGTGGTCTTGCCCACTCCGCGAATGCCCGTGAGCAAGAAGGCATGTGCGAGACGGCCGGTTTTCATGGCATTGGAGAGCGTGCGCACGAGCACATCCTGCCCCACGAGATCATCGAAGTTCGTGGGTCGGTATTTGCGCGCCAGAACGCGGTATGCCGCGCCGGTGGCGGCTGGCTCATCATCACCGAAAAGGGACATTCGCTGCGCCTAGGATTCCAGAGGTTCATGCCATGCGAGGAACACAAATGCGGCCAGAAGGCCGCACGAGCCATCAGCCCGCAGAGCGGCGTTCCATGTGATTTGCAACAGGCGAATCACGGGAACAAAAAGGTAAGTAGGTTGGTGGACGACCCGGTTCAAAACCCCGCTTGGGCTGCTGTCTCTCGACCCTGACCCGGTGAACAGGAAAACCGCCCGCCACCAACCCGCGTCCAATATAGCCAGCCTCGCGCGGGAAGCAACCAAAAATCAAAACCAGATGGTTTTGACAGCCATGAGCCAGTGAAGCGTCGCCCATCGGCGGAACAGGAGTTCCGCAGGGGGCAAA
>VGDC01000173.1 GCA_016869895.1 Alphaproteobacteria bacterium | reverse complement strand
GTTTGAGCTTGAAATCCCCACCCGCGACGAGATGTTGGAAATCGAGCTTTCCAACCGCTTTTACCAATATAACGGCGCAGTATTCGCTACGGCGACCATGCTGACCAATGCGGATACGGCAGAGCCGCAGGCGCATGCCATCTCCTTCATTCTGGTGGAAAGCGCGTTGCTGACCGTGCGTTACGCTACACCCTATTCCTTCAGCATGTTCGAGAAATCGCTACAAAAACCCAAATCCGATGATTATCAGGGGGTAGGGGCGTTGTGCGATATTCTGGAACTGACCATCAACCGCATCGCGGATTTGCTGGAGAACACCGGACACAAGCTGGACAACGTGAACACTACGCTCTTCCGCCCTGCCTTCCGCGACAAAGAACAGCGACAGCAGAATATCCCCGATTTCGAGGGGTTGTTGCTGGAAATCGGCATTCAGGGGGATTTGCTTTCCAAGCTGCGCGAAAGCCTCATCAGCCTCACGCGGCTCATCAGTTTCGTCACCACCACGCCCTATTTCCGCGTCACCGAACCGTGCTATGCCCGCACCACAGTCATGCTGCGCGACATTACGGCGCTGAACGATCAGGTCGGTTTCCACTCCAGCCGCCTCAACTTCCTGCTGGATACGACGCTCGGCATGATCGGCATCCAACAAACGGGCATCATCAAGATTTTCTCGGTCGCATCCGTGGTGTTCCTGCCGCCCACGCTGGTGGCAAGCATTTACGGCATGAATTTCGAGTTCATGCCGGAGCTGCATTATGTGTTGGGATATCCCATTTCGCTGACGCTGATGGTGCTTTCCGCTCTGCTGCCATACCTGTATTTCAAGAAGAAATGGCTATAACCCTCAGAGGTTGATGCCGATTCTGGGAAGAAGCCAGAGGGTGAGCGTGTAAAGCGTGATGGTGAGTGCGCAAGTCAGTCCCAATGCAAGCCAAAAGTTCATGCCGAGCCGTAATGCGGCGGGGAACAGCAGGAACATGGGCAGGGAAGGCAGCACGAACCAGAAAGTAGCCTCCGAATGCGCGGCGATGCGCTCGACATCCGCCGTATCGCGCCAGAGCCAGATGATGCCGAGGATGGAGATGAGTGGTAGCGATGCGATGAGTCCGCCCAAACCGGGGTATTTGCGGGCGACTTCCGAAACCAGCATGACGATGATGCCGGAGAGCGTGGCTTTGACGAAGAGGTAGAGCATGGAGGAAATCACCGATTTCAGGTGGCGGAACGGAGAGGATTCGAACCTCCGATAGGGTTAACCCCTATAACAGTTTAGCAAACTGCCGCCTTCAGCCACTCGGCCACCGTTCCGTATCTGAATACACCTTCAGGGGCTTAAGGCTGAAGGGGACGCTATCAGAGAAGACGTTGTACGCGATTCTAACCGTCGCTGTCAACACGGCAAGCGGATATGGCTGCATTTTGTTTTGAAATAACTTCAAAAAAGGCGTAGAACACACGGCAGAAATCCCTCTTTTGGTGAAAGACAGCCTGTGTCAGAAGAAAAATCCGGCAGATTCGAGACTTTGAAGACCGTCATCGTGGCGGCATCTCTGGCCATCATCATCCGCAGTTTCCTGTTCGAGCCGTTCCACATCCCCTCCGGCTCCATGAAGAACACCCTGGAAATCGGTGATTTCATCTTCGTGAACAAATATGCCTATGGCTACAGCCGCTATTCCTTCCCGCTGGGTTTGCCCCTTTTCGAGGGACGCGTGGCGAACTTCGGCGCGCCGCAACGCGGAGACATCATCGTGTTCCGCCCGCCCGGCACACCGCATATCGACTATATCAAACGGCTCATCGGTCTGCCGGGTGACCGCATCCAGATGAAAAACGGTGTGCTGCACATCAACGATAAGGCAGTGAAGCTGGAGCGCGTCGAGGACTATATGGATTCGACGGTGGAGAAGGATAAGGTGACCACCAAGCATATCCCGCAGTTCCGCGAGACCCTGCCGAACGGCGTGACCCATTCCGTGCTGGACGATATTCCCAACGGCGAAGTGGATAACACCTTCATCTACACCGTGCCGGAAGGGCATTATTTCTTCCTCGGCGACAACCGCGACCATTCCATGGACAGCCGCTATCCTGACGTGGTCGGCTTCGTGCCTGCGGAAAATCTGGTAGGACGCGCGCAGCTGCTGGCCTTTTCGGTGAAAGAGGGTGAATCTGCGCTGAAATTCTGGAAATGGCCGGGGGTGTTCCGTTCCGGCCGCTTCTTCAAATGGCTGACCAATGACGTCTTGCCCGAAGAATTGGAAAAGAAATGAGCGAGAAGCTGGAAACAGCACTGGGCTATAGCTTCAAGCGGAAAGGCTTGCTGGAAGAGGCATTGACCCATCCCAGCTGCGCCAAGCCCTACAGCAACCAGCGTCTTGAGTTTCTTGGCGATTCGGTCTTGGGGATGCTGGTGGCGAATGCGCTTTTCCGACTCTTCCCGAAGGATAAGGAAGGCGACCTGCACAAACGCCTTTCCGCAGTGATTTGCGGCGAATCGCTGGTGCGCTATGCCCGTGAAAAAGGCCTCGTGGGGCATCTGCATCTCAGCGAAAGCGAGAAACAGGCGGGTGGGCAGGAGAACCCCACGAACGTCGAGGATTTGGTGGAGGCGCTCATCGGCGCGGTGTATCTCGATGGCGGTATGGAAGCGGTGGAAGCCACTTTCTTAGCGGATTTCGAAGCACTGGCCAAAGGCGCGACCACGCCACCGCGTGACCCGAAGACCGCCCTGCAGGAATGGGTGCAGGCGAGGGGGCAAGCCTTGCCTAAATACACGGTGATTGCCAGCGAAGGCCCCGCCCACGCGCCGGTGTTCACCATCGAAGTGGCGACCGAGGACGGCACTGTCTTCTCCGCTACCGCCGGAACCAAACGCCTCGCCGAGCGCGAGGCCGCGCGCCTTTTACTGGCGCATAAAGAAGGACAAAGCTCATGAGTGCAGAAAAGACCCGCAGTGGTTTCATCGCCATCCTCGGTGCGCCGAACGCCGGCAAATCGACCCTGTTGAATACCCTGTTGGAGACGAAGCTGGCCATCGTCACCCCCAAAGCGCAGACGACCCGCGCAGCGGTGCGCGGCATCTGCATGGCAGGAAATGCGCAGCTCATCTTCATCGATACACCCGGCATCTTCGCGCCGGATGCGCGCTTCGAGAAGGCCATGGTCGCTTCCGCATGGAGCGGCGCGGCGGATGCTGACCGCATCATCGTGCTGGTGGATGCGGCACGTGGCTCTTTGGGCGAGAACACAAAGAACATCATCAACACGTTGAAAGAGCAAGGGCGTAAAGCCATCCTCGTGCTCAACAAAGCGGATGTGGCGAAGAAGGAGAATCTCTTCACCTTTGCTGCGGAATTGAACGAATCCGGCATTTTCACGCATACGTTCATGATCTCCGCGCAGACGGGCGATGGCGTGGAGGATGTGAAGAAATTCCTCGCCGAGACGACCCCTGAAGGCCCATGGTTCTACCCCGAAGACCAGCTGACGGACATCAGCGAGCGTTTGCTGGCATCCGAAATCACCCGCGAGAAGCTGTTCATGGCGCTGGATCAAGAGCTTCCGTATAGCTTGACCGTGGAGACCGAGGCTTTCGAGGAGCAGAAGAACGGCAGCATCAAGATTAATCAGGTGATTTTCGTGCAGCGGGAGAGCCAGAAAAGCATCGTGCTGGGCAAGAACGGCGCGCAGGTGAAGAAAGTCGGTCAAGCCGCGCGCGAAGAGCTTTCGCGCCTGTGGGGCACGCCCGTGCATCTTTTCCTGTTCGTGAAAGTGCGCGACCGCTGGAAGGATAATCCTGAAATCTATTCCTACCTTGGCTTGGAATATAAGCACTGATCCATGCACCAATGGGAAGATAACGGCATCGTCATCTCCGTCACGCGATATGGCGAGCAATCCGCCATCGTGCGCTTCCTGACAGAAGAGCACGGCCTATTCCCTTGTATGGTGAAAGGGGCGCTTTCAAAAGCCAATCGGGGCATGTATCAGCCCGGAAACCTGCTGCATATCCATTGGCAGGCGCGCATCGAGGAACAGTTGGGGCACGCAAAAGGGGAGCTTCTGCAATCCATCACCGCAGAATTGCTGCAGGATGGGCTGGCCTTGCAGGTCATCAATGCCATGGGGGCTTTGGTGACTGCGGCAGTGCCAGAGCGCATAAAGGAAAAAGAACTATTTATTCTATTCAGTGATGTATCATCGATAATTAAATCGATAGATTATGACAAGACTCGCTTGATGCGGTCTTATGCCGAGTTTGAATATGCCCTTTTGCAAGAGCTCGGTTTCGGATTGGATTTAGACGAATGCGCGGCGACGGGACGCAAGGATGATTTGATCTATGTATCCCCGAAATCAGGCCGCGCCGTGTGCCGCGAAGCGGGAGAACCCTATAAGGCGCGGATGCTTGCTTTGCCGCCTTTTCTCAAAACACCGGAATCCCATGCAGAAATGTCGCAAATACTTGACGCTCTGGCTCTGACGGGGTATTTCCTTGAGGGGTGGGTTTTGCAGCCGGAAGGGCGGAAAATGCCCGATGCGCGGCAGCGTTTGTTGATGCAGATTAATTCATCCATCGAATCAGAATAACCATTTATCACTCTGAAAGATATAGACATGACGGCTGATAAAAAAGAGACCGTAGTCGCCGATGTGGCGTTCAAGGATGCGCTGGGTGAGCGTTACCTTGCCTATGCGCTCTCGACCATCATGTCCCGCTCTTTGCCGGATGTGCGCGACGGCTTGAAGCCCGTGCACCGCCGTCTGCTCCATGCCATGCGCCTGCTGAAGCTTGACCCTGCTTCCGGCTATAAGAAATGCG
>VGDC01000172.1 GCA_016869895.1 Alphaproteobacteria bacterium | reverse complement strand
TTTAGTGTTTTTATAAGCAATTTTTTTCCTGAACAATCGAATCAAATGGGATATGCTGGCGCGCATGGAATCTTCTGCCCTCATCAATACCATCACCCAGCCGTATGACGCAAGCGCAGGTAGCAAATCCGCGCAGGTTTTCCTGCAAGAATTATTGAGCCAGACAGAGCGTCTTGAACCATCGGAAAGTGTGGATGCATTGCGCGCCTTCATCGGTGATGATAAAGGCGCGAATCTTCTCGGATTTTTGGCCAGCTATTCACCCTATCTTTCGCAACTCATCCTGCGGCAACTGCCCTTCTTCGCGCAGATGTGCCATCATGGCATCGACAAAACCGCTGATGACCTACGGCTGGAGCTGAACAGGCCAGCTTCGGATTTTAAGACGCAGCCGCTGCTCATGAAGCACCTCAGGGTATTGAAATCCCGCGCCGCGCTTTTGGCCGCTTTGGCAGATATTCTTGAATTTTGGCCTGTCCTGAAAGTCACGGCATTTCTCTCCGAACTGGCGCAAGGATGCCTCACCTGCGCGGTGGATTTCCTGCTGCTGGACGCGCACACACGCGGCGAACTGCCGAATATCGACATGGATTCCCCCTCTGAAGGCAGTGCATTCATCGTGCTGGGGATGGGCAAGCTGGGCGCGTTAGAACTGAATTATTCCAGCGACATCGACCTGATTATGCTTTTTGAGGCGGAACGCATCGAATACGCTGGAAAACAGACCTTGCAACAATGCATGAACCGCATCACCCGTGATTTGGTGCACATCATGCAAGAGCGCACATCAGACGGATATGTTTTCCGAACCGACATCCGCTTGCGCCCTGACCCCGCCTCCACTCCGCCTGCGCTTTCCGTCGGTGCGGCGATCGTCTATTACGAAACGACTGGCCAAAACTGGGAACGCGCGGCGATGATTAAAGCGCGTCCTGTCGCGGGCGATTTGGATGCAGGCAATCGCTATCTCAAGTCCCTCACTCCTTTCATCTGGCGACGGAATCTTGATTTTGCCGCCATCGCTGACATCCATTCCATCAAACGCCAGATAGACCATCGCACCGGAAGCAGCATGGAAGTGGCGGGGCATAACGTGAAGCTCGGCATCGGCGGCATCCGCGAAATCGAGTTCTTCGTTCAGGTGCAGCAACTCATCTGGGGCGGCAGGAATTCCGACCTGCGCAGCAAAGCCACCTGCGACACGCTTTACGCACTCGCGGGCATCGGCATCATCGACCATCAGGATGCTATCGACCTCAAGGCCAGCTATATCTTCCTGCGCACCATCGAACACCGTATCCAGATGCAGCGCGACCAACAGACCCACTCCCTCCCCACCGACCGTGACGCTTTGGAGCAATTCGCCCGCTTCGCAGGCTTCGATTCCTTCGACCTCTTCAAGGAAACCCTGCTTTTCCACCTAAGACGCGTGCAATATCACTACACCAAGCTTTACGGGGTGGAAGAATCATTGGGCATGGATGGCAGCCTTGTGTTCACGGGGGTCGAGCCGGACCCTGAAACCGTGCAGACCCTCAGCCGCATGGGTTTCAAACAACCTGAAACCGTGTGTGAGATTATCATGAACTGGCATCGCGGTCATCGTCGCGCCACGCGCAATAAACGTGCTCGCGAGCGGTTGACCGAGCTGACACCGGAATTGCTTACAGCGCTATCACAAACGGCCAATCCCGATGCGGCATTCGTCAAATTCGATGAATTCCTCAGCCGTTTGCCCGGCGGCGTGCAGATATTCTCACTGTTCGCGGCGAATCCCCCGCTGTTGAAGCTCATCGCGCTGATCATGGGTTCCGCGCCAGCACTGGCGGAAACCCTCAGCCGCACACCTTCCCTCCTCGATTCCGTGCTGACGGGAGCATTCTACGCCCCCTTGCCCACGCGCGATGAAATCGCCGAAGAATTAGAGCGGCTTATCCATAACCGCGCCGGTTTCGACGACATCATCAACATCCTCTGCCAATACAAGAATGAGAAGAGTTTTCAGGCTGGCATCCAGCTACTCAACGGCATGGCGGGATATGAGGCCATCGGCCATTTCCTCTCCGATCTCGCCGAAGTGCTGCTGTCCCGCGCCACCGTGCATGTGGAAGAGAATTTCGCCGAAACCTATGGGCGCATCGCAGGCAGCCAAATCGCCATCGTCGCCATGGGCAAGCTGGGCGCGCGGGAACTCACCTTCGCATCCGACCTCGACCTCATCTTCATATACAACACGCCCGACGCCGATGCCGTTTCCGACGGCGAGAAATCCTTCGGCGCAAGCGTCTATTTTAACCGCCTGTTCCAGCGGCTCGTCGGCGTTTTAACCTCACTCAACCGCGAGGGCAGACTTTATGAAATCGACACGCGCCTGCGCCCGTTAGGCGGCGATGGCCCCTTGGCTGCCAGCCTGACGGCCTATGAACAATATTTCGATAGCCCTTCCGCATGGACATTCGAATACATGGCATTGACCCGCGCCCGTGTGGTATTCGGCGAGGCAGCGATTCGCGAAAGTCTGGAAGCAACCATCAAACATCTGCTGGCGAAAGAGCGAAATGATGCGCTCACCAGTTTTGAAATCGCGCAAATGCGCCAGAAAGTGACGCTGGGTTTCGGCACGAACAACCCGTGGAACGTGAAATACATCCGTGGCGGGTTGATGGACATCGATTTCGTGAATCAATACTTAGAGTTGACCCACCAGCCGCATCCCATGCCGGAACTGGAGGAAGCCCGAAATTTCTTCACCCACCTTCTGCATCTATTACGACTATGCAGCGATGGCGCGCTGGACGAAGCCACTGCACCCGAAGGCCTGAAGAAGCTCCTTTGCGAACAGCTGAAATTCGAGGATTTCGCGGCTTTGCAATCCCATCTGCTCGACATCGAATCCAAGACTTACACCACCTATCAATCCATTTTCGGACGGGAATTCTCCTATGACTGATATGCTCAAGACCGGTTCAAAAGCCCCTGCTTTCGATTTGCCCATCGACGGTGGAAAACGCCTGACACTCGCGGAACTTGCAGGAAAACAGGTGGTTCTCTATTTCTATCCCAAAGACGACACCCCCGGCTGCACGGTGGAAGCACAGGATTTCGCGCGCCTTCACGGGGAATTCGAAAAAGCCGGAGCGGTCGTGCTCGGCATCTCGAAATGCAGCGTCAAAAAACATGACAAATTTAAGGAAAAGTACTGCCTGCCTTTCCCGCTGCTCAGCGACGATGCGCAAGTCTGCGAAGCCTATGACGTGTGGAAAGAGAAAAGCATGTATGGCAAGAAATACATGGGCATCGAGCGCAGCACCTTCCTCATCGACGCGAAGGGCAAAATCGCCCATATCTGGCCCAAGGTGAAGATCGAAGGGCATGCAGAGGAAGTGCTGGAGACCATCCGCAAGGGATAGTCTCCAAGCTAGACTTAACCGAAGATGCTGTTGATGATCACCGTCACCAATCCGCTGAACAGGATGGTGCATGGCAGGGTCAATACCCATGCCCAGATGATGTTGCCCACGACCGTCCAGCGCACCGCGCCCAGACGCTTGGTCGCGCCTACGCCCATGATGGAGCTGGTGATGATCTGCGTGGTGCTGACGGGGATACCAAAGTGGGAAACGCCCATGATGATACCGGCGGAGGTGGTCTCAGCCGCGAAACCGTGGATGGTCTGCAGTTTGATGAGTTTGCTGGAAAGCGTGCGGATGATGCGCCAGCCGCCGACGAGTGTCCCCGCGCCCATGCAAATGGCGCAGCTGATGATGACCCAGAGCGGCACGGTGAAGTCAGGCTGCGGCCATGCGATGATGAGCGCAAGGGCGATGATCCCCATGGATTTCTGGGCATCGTTGTGACCATGGCTGAGCGCCATGAAACCAGCGGAAACGATTTGCAGCTTGCCGAAAATCGCTTTGATGCGGTCATTGCTCCATTGATAGACGCTCCATGCGAGCAGCGTCATCAGGGTGAAACCCACGATGAAGCCGATAAGCGGCGAGCTGAGCATCGGCACGATGACTTTCGCCACCACCGAATCGAAATGCACATGGGTGTAGCCATCGGAGCTGGCGAAAATGGTCGCGCCGATGAGCGAGCCGACGAGGGCGTGGCTGGAGCTTGTAGGCAAGCCGCGATGCCAGGTGAAGAAGTTCCAGGCGATAGCGCTGATAAGGCAGCTGACGACGGTGGTGAGCTGCACGAATTCCTGATCGACCAGCCCTTTACCGATGGTGGCCGCCACTTCCGTGCCGAGCAAAGCGCCCACGAAGTTCAATACCGCACCGAAGATGACCGCCGTGCGCGGTGAAAGCACCTTGGTGGCCACAACGGTGGCGATGGCGTTCCCTGCGTCATGGAAACCGTTTGTGAAGTCGAATACCAGAGCCAGAATGACAACCAGTATGACTGTGAACAAGACCCAATCCATGAGGATAATCCTTAGGTGTGTTTCATCACGATCTGAAGGGCGAAAGTGCCTGCATCGCTGTAAGCATCCGACAGACGCTCGAACATCTCATAGATGTCCTTGCGCACGAAGGCTTCCTGAATGCCGATATTCTCGGTGGCGATAAGTTCTGCGACCAGCACATCCAGCAGGTCATCGGCTTCCTGTTCCAACTCGCGCAGGTCGCGCCAGCTGGATTCGGACTCAAGCAGGTTGTTCTTGTTCATGTGTTCGACGAGAACCAAGAGCTTATCCGCATGACGGGAAAGCACATTCAGCATGCGGCTGAAGTCGCTGTTGCGCTCTGCCAGCTTGTGGCGCTGGATGCGCGTCTTGATTTTGTCGGAGAGTTTGATGTTGCGGTGGACGTTGGTGGCGAATTCCAACATGTCTTCGCGGTCGAAGG
>VGDC01000171.1 GCA_016869895.1 Alphaproteobacteria bacterium | reverse complement strand
CATCCGAATGCAGCGCCGCAAGGCGGAACAACAGGTTCTCCAACTCGCGCACGTTGCCCGGCCAGCTATGCGCCTGCAACGCGGTGATGGCATCCGCCGAAAGATGCTTCTCCGGCAAGCCCTGCCGCTGTGCCTTTGCAAGACAATGCATGGCGAGGGATTCGATGTCCTCCTGACGCTGGCGCAGCGGCGGCACGATGATGGGCACGACATTCAACCGGAAGAACAGGTCTTCGCGGAAATCACCGCGCTTCACCAGTTCCAACAAATCGCGGTGCGTGGCGGAAACGATGCGCACATCCGTCTTGCGCGGCTGACTGCCGCCCACAGGCACATATTCCTTTTCCTGCAAGGTGCGCAGCAACTTGGTTTGCGCTTCGGGTGGCATATCGCCGATTTCATCAAGGAACAGCGTGCCGCCCTCGGCTTGCTCGAATTTTCCCGCCTTGCGCGCCACCGCTCCGGTGAATGCGCCTTTTTCGTGGCCGAACAGCTCGCTTTCCACCAATTCGCGCGGCATCGCCGCCATGTTGATGGCCACGAAGGGGTTGTCTTTGCGTGAACCGAGGTTATGCAGCGTGCGCGCAATCAACTCTTTGCCCGTACCGGATTCGCCGTTCAGCATCACCGTCAAATCCACCGAAATCAACTTGGCGAGGGTTTTATACACCTCCTGCATGGCGGCAGAACGCCCCACCAGTGCCTTTTCCATGCCGTGCCCATCGGTGATGGCAGGCGGCGGCGCATTCAGGATTTCAGCGGGAACCGGCGCAAGCGTACGCTCCACGCAGCCCATCAGCGCATCCAAATCAAACGGCTTGGGGAAATACTCGAACGCGCCTAACTCATTGGCCTTCACGGCGGTCATAAGCGTGTTATTCGCGCTGATGACGATGACGGGCAATCCGGGGCGCGCTTCCTTCAAACGCGGCAGGAATTCAAGGCCGTTCCCCTTCGGCATCAACACATCGGTGATGATGAGGTCGCCCTTGCCTTCCTGCACCCATTGCAACAATTCATTCGCGTCGTCCGTCGTCACCGCGAGGAAGCCACTGCGGCGCACGGCCTGCGACAGCACCGTGCAGATGCTGCGGTCATCATCGGCGATAAGAACGGTTTGACGGCTCATGCTTTCTCCGTCCATGCGGGTAGTTGGATGACGAAGCGGGTGTTGCCGCTCTCCGCCGCTTCCAGCGCGATGACGCCACCATGGTCGGCGATGATTTTCGCCACGACGGCTAGCCCTAAGCCTTTTCCGTGGGATTTGCTGGTCACGAAGGGGTCGAAGATATTCGCGCGCAAAGCAGCGTCGATGCCGCTGCCGTTGTCCTCTACCGTCACGCAGATGGGCAGTGCGACAGGCGCACCGCCTTCCGCCAGCGAGATGCGGTATCCACTGCGATAGGATGTCTTCAGCAAGATGCGCGCCCCCTCACGTCCTTCCACCGCTTCCGCAGCGTTCTTCACCAGATTCAACAAGGCCTGCACCAACAATGCATGATTGCCGCGCACATCGGGCAGCGAAGGGTCATAATTCTCTTGCAACGTGATGCCAGCGGCAAGGCCATTCTTGGTCAAATCGACCACATAGCGCATCACTTCATGGATATTCACGGGCGCGGTGTCGATTGCGATATCCGTCGAGAAATACTCCACCTGCCCCATGAGATTCCCGATGCGATCCACCTCGCGGCAGATGAGCGTCAGGAGTTCTTTGTCGTCCTCGGTCTCCACTGAACCGCGCAGCAGCTGCGCCGCACTCTTAATGCCCGAAAGCGGATTGCGCACCTCATGGGCGAGGATATGCCCCATCACCGCCGCCGAGCGCATGGTATCACGCTGGGTGGCGTGGCTGCCGAGTTTATCGCTCACCGTCGATGCTTCCAGCACCATGAGGATGCCCTGCTCTTCACTGTCCTTGAAAGGCTGACACATCACAAAATGGGCGTTCACACGCAGCGGTTCGGCGGCTTGTTTCACCGTCTCCAGCGACAGGTCATGCCCTTTCACACCGCGATGGAACGTGCGGGTCTGCGCGAGCAGCGCGTTCCATGCCTCATCCAGTTTCAGGATGGAAGAAAGGGGCTTGCCGTCCATGAATGCCGCGCTGGTGTTCAGCAGCAGTTCCGCACTGGCATTGGCATAGCGGATGGTATGCGCTTCATCGGTCACGAGGAGTGCAAGGGGGTTCGCATCGTTCAGGGAACTGTGCGAAAGGCTGAGCAGCGGCAGGTCTGTCTTGAGCTGCGCCATCATGGGGTATTACGCCGCCTGATCCACCTCACCCAACGGCACGCCGGGGGTGGGCAATGCCTTATCGGCGTAATAGCTGATGGACGCATCGAAGAAATCACGCACGGTCTGCATTACTTCGGCAGGGTTGGTCATGCTCATGATTTTCAGGCGGAACGCCGAAGATTCGAACATGCCGGAGGAATACCATCCCACGTGCTTGCGCGCGATGCGTAAGCCCGCTTCCACGCCATAATGCGAGAGCATTTCGTCATAATGCGCGATGACGATATCGCAGCGTTCGGAGAGTGTCGGGTCAGGGCGTTTCACGCCGGTGCGCAGGTATTCCGCTGCCTGCCCCACGAACCACGGGCGGCCATAGCTGCCGCGACCGATCATCACGCCATCCGCGCCGGACTGTTCCAACGCCGCATCCACCGCTTCGAAGGTGGTGATATCGCCATTGACGATGACGGGCAGTTTCACGGCCTCTTTCACATTGCGCACGAACGCCCAGTCGGCGTGGCCTTTATAGAACTGGCAGCGCGTGCGACCATGTACGGTGAGCATCTGGATGCCCGCTTCCTGCGCGATACGCGCCATGTTCGGCGCGTTGCGGTTCGCGTCGTCCCATCCCGTGCGCATCTTCAGCGTCACAGGGATTTTCACGGCTTTCACGGTCGCTTCAAGGATTTTTCCGGCAAGGATTTCATCGCGCATCAGCGACGAACCCGCATGGCCATTGACCACCTTTTTCACCGGACAGCCGAAGTTGATGTCGATGAGGGTCGCGCCGTTGTCCTCATTCAGCTTCGCCGCTTCCGCCATCACTTCGGGGTCGCATCCGGCCAGCTGGACGGACATGGGGAATTCTTCCGGCTCGGAGCTTGCCATCTGCCAGCTGCGTCGGGTTTCCATGATCATCGCGCGGCTGGCGATCATCTCGGAGACGACCATGCCCGCGCCGTATTTCTTGGCGATACGGCGGAACGGCAAATCGGAGATACCCGTCATCGGCGCGAGCAGCACGGGGTCTTCCACGCGCACGTTGCCGACCATGATAGGCTGAATCTTGCGAGCTGATACATCCGTCATTGCCCGTTCCCTCACCAGTAAAAATACGAAAAATGTGCTGCCATCCGGCGCATAAGAGGCTATAGTGCCCAAAATTGTCAAACGCTTATACCCGAAAAACACACGTGGTTCAACGTATTTCCCCCCAAAGTGAAGACACTTCCCTCTCGCCGCGCCGCGACACCACTGTCGCGCTCATCGTCGCAGCAGGCGAAAGCCGTCGCATGGGCGATGGCTTGCCCAAGCAGTATGTTGAGATTTCAGGTAAATCCGTCCTCCGCCGTTCGGTCGAAGCCTTCCTGAATCACCCATTGGTGGACGCGGTTCTGGTGGCCATCCACCCTGACCATGCCGAGCACTATGCAAAGGCCACCGCAGGGCTGTCGCTCTTTTCCCCTGTCATGGGTGGTGCGACCCGTCAAGAATCCGTGCGTAACGGTCTGGAATCCTTGGTGGATTTCCCGCCCACCCGCATCCTAATCCACGATGCGGCGCGCTGCTTCGTCGATGCAGAAACTATCACCCGCGTGGTGGAAGGCCTGAAGCACCAGAAAGCCGTGCTGCCCGTGCTGCCCGTGGCCGATACGCTGAAACGCGTCGATGACAACGGCGTCGCCGAAACCGTTTCCCGCGAGGAACTCTTCATCGCCCAGACGCCGCAAGGCTTCGATTTCGACACCATCCGCAGCCTGCACCTCGCCGCTCCTGAAGGCGCGACGGATGATGCCATGCTTGCGGAAGCCGCAGGAATTCGGGTAGAATGCGTGCAAGGTTCTGAAAACAACTTCAAAATTACCCGCAAGGAAGACTGGATGCGCGCTGCCGCCCTCGCCGCCACACCGCTGGAATACCGCACTGGCAGCGGCTTTGACGTGCACAAGCTCGTGTCCCATGCGGCTGGCGCAGAACAGGTCGTGCATCTTTGCGGCGTGAAAGTCCCCCATATCACTGGCCTTGAAGGCCATTCCGATGCGGATGTCGGCCTGCATGCCTTGGTCGATGCCATCCTCGGCACGCTGGCACTGGGCGACATCGGCACCCATTTCCCGCCCAGCGAAGCGCGCTGGAAAGGGGCGGATTCCGCCCAATTCGTCACCTATTGCGCCGAGCAACTGGCCGAGCGCGGCGCGAAGCTCGTCAATGCAGATATCACGCTGATTTGCGAAGCCCCCAAGGTCGGGCCACATCGCCTTGCCATGCAAGCGCGCGTCGCGTCACTATTGGGGGTGGATGCCTCGCGCATCAGCGTCAAAGCCACCACCAGCGAACAACTCGGCTTCACAGGCCGTCGTGAAGGCATCGCGGCGCAGGCCGTTGCCACCATCGCCCTTCCTCTCACCCAGTCGCCGATAGAGCATACCCTATGAACCAGCACGGGCAAGAACCCCAGCTTCACAACCCCGATGCGCCCCACGAGCCGATCAGCAAGTGGAATCCCGCCTTCCTGCTCGCCACGTGGTTCGGCTGCGGCAAAATCCGCCCTGCGCCTGGCACCTGGGGCTCTCTCGGTGCGCTCCCCTTCGCCTATGCGATCCACACGAGCGGCGGCGCGCAGATGCTGCTCATC
>VGDC01000170.1 GCA_016869895.1 Alphaproteobacteria bacterium | reverse complement strand
GCCCGCGATTTTGCGCTCTTCCAGCCATTCGTTGAAATGGTGTTCCGAGCGGAAGTTGGACGGGGTGGTGATGCCTTCGCGCAGCACGATGCCGCGCGCCGAGGTGGTCTTGGATTCGATGTCCTCTCCGTTCACACCGACATTGCCGATGTGCGGGAAGGTGAAGACGATGATTTGCCCCGCATAGGAGGGGTCGGTGAGGATTTCCTGATAGCCTGTCATCGCGGTGTTGAAGCACAGCTCCCCTGCGACGGATATGCCCTTCGCGCCGAGGCCTTTGCCATAGAAAACCGTTCCGTCGGCGAGGACGAGTGCCGCATCCGCATGGGGCGGGCAGACGGGTGACGCGCGTTCAGAAGACGCGCGCTGGGGCGTAGAATGTGTCATGGTCATACCTCGTGGAGATTCAATGGAACATAGGAGAATTGCGGCATTGCGTCAAGCCCAACAATCCCCTTGTGCGAGGTTCTGAACCATGCGAAAACAAGGTTTCTCTTCAATTTTCCCCCGTCGCGTCTGCTGACGCTCCGATGGGAAGTCGCTCAAGGCTGGGTCGGCCTGCTGGCCTCCGTTTATGCGGGTGTAGTTCAATGGTAGAACGGCAGCTTCCCAAGCTGCATACGAGGGTTCGATTCCCTTCACCCGCTCCATCACCTATCCGCCCGCAGGGCGGATAGGTGATGGAATGAGAAAGAATCGAGGCCGACCAGAGGGTTCGTCATTTTTCCAGTAGGAAAAATGGACGGCGAAGCCGCCCGAAGGGAGAATGGCCAGTAGGCCATTCATCATTCCCTTCACCCTTCTTCAATCCCAGAACTACCTTACCTCTTCCCCTTCGCCTCGCCATATTCCAGCGTTTTGTCGGCCTTGAAGGAGAGGGCATGTCCATCCGGCGTGAATACGCTGAAATAGGCGGCTTTCTGGGTCTCTTTATCCGGGGTGTAGAGTGCCAGCATCGTGCCGTCATCGAAGGAGAGGGACACATCGCCCGTTTCCGTCTCATACTCGAAGGTTTCCAGCGTGTTGCCCTCCAGCTCGGCGGTGGCTTCGGCCTTCTCTTCCTTGCCGCTTTCCTCATGGGCAAGCAAATCGCCTTCCACCCCGAAGATGTCCCAGCCGCATTGCTGCACCTGTAGCAGCCATTCGCCACCTGCCTTGCCGGTGAAGGTGAGGGCGAGGCTCTTGCCCTTGTCGGAGACGGTCTTTTCCAGTTTCGCTTCGATGAGCGCGGTGCGGATGCGTTCGAGGGCGGATTCGGCGGTCATGGGCTGCTCCATAAAGAAACGCCCGCTTGCGCGGGCGTTGTTCGTGATGTTCTTGGGGAAGGATTATTCGGCTATGGCGCTGCTCACCGCCGCATCGCCGATGGATTCTCCCACCTGCTGGGAATCGGCTGCGCCTTTCGCGCCGCCCTTCTTATTGTTCGCCATGTCCTTGCGCATCTGGTCGTTCAGCTTGTCGGTCTTGGCTTTCAGCGCGGAGATGAGTTTATCCAACCCCTGACGGTTGACGACCGAGGCGAATTCGGAACGCTGGGTGGCGATGAGGCTCACGCCTTCCACGATGATGTCGAAGACCTTGAAATCGACCTTTTTGCCGTCTTCGGCGCGCAGGCGGTAATCCACGATGACATTCGGCTGACCGCCTTTGCGCTGGATTTCCGTGCGCACGAAGAATTCACCGGCGCGGTCTTCGGCGCGGGCGGTGGTGACCACGAAGGTCTCGCCGCCGTATTCCGCGAAGTTAGAGGTGTAGTTCTTCACGAGGAATTTGCCGTAAGCGTCGAGGTATGCCTCTTGCTGTTCGGGCGTGGCAGAACGCCATGCCGTGCCGAGCACGAAGCGGCCGATCCATTTCACGTCCACCACATCGGTGAACAGGGCTTCCAGCTTCTGGATTTTGCTGTCGTCGTTCAGGGCTTTGTCGTCAAGGATGGCGATGACCTTGTCGCCGACCTGATGGGCATAGGCTTTCGCGTCATCCACGGTAGCGGTGGCGGCATGCGCGGACATGCCGAAGCAGACGGTTGCCAGCGTGACGGCAATCATACGGACGAATTTAAGCATCGTGTTTCCCTATAATGTATGCGTATCAGCGGAAGATCACTTCACGCCGACGGATTCCGCCGGAACCTGCTGGTTGTTCACCAGAGCTGCGCGACGTTGCAGGTATGCGCTGCGGATGGTCGCGTAGGGGTCGACGGAGTTGCGGTAGATCTCATCGATCAGGTCGAGGTTGCGGGCGCGTGCGTCGATGACGTTCGCAGCGAGGCGGCCATAGACGAAGCGGTCGTTATCGACGTAGTTGAACGGGTTGGTCAGCGCGTCCACCGCAAGGCCGGGAGCGTCACGGGTGGAGGATGGGCCGATGAGCGGCAACACGAGGTATGCGCCGGAATCCACGCCCCAGACGCCCATGGTCTGGCCGAAGTCTTCCTGCACGTGCTGGAGGTCGGTATTCGCACCAGCGAAGTCGAACAGGCCGAATACGCCGAAGGTGGAGTTCAGGATGAAGCGCCACAGCGAGGTGAAGCCGCGCTCAGGGTTGCCCTGCGCGAAACCGTTGATCATGTTCACAGGCTCGCCGAGGTTGGACAGCACGTTGGACACGCGGTCACGGCCGAATTCTGGCACGACGAAGACATACGTCTTAGCAATGGGCTTGAGCAGGACGAAATCGACGACTTCGTTGAATTTGAAGATACCGCGGTTGAGCGTCTCCAGCGGGTCGTTGACCTCGTCTTTGTAATAGCCGGAAAATTCGTCGTCACCGCTGACGATGGGGGAAGTGCCTTTCACGCCCTGTGTTTCGATGTCCTGCGCGAAAGCGGGCGCGGCTGCCAATGCGGCGGCGAGGACGAAGGACGAAAGGATTTTCTTATAGTTCTGCATGGTTTCCACCCGATTCATTTTCATGCCACCACAGGGCGCGTCGAAACACTTTACCCAGTGCGCAGTTAAAAAACACTTAAAATTCCGTTGGCGAACATTAGTGGGGGTTGGGGGATAAATAAAGTGTAAACAGCGGTGTGCGGCGCGCGTGAAAAAGCTTTGGCGGCTTCTGTTGCAGGAAAGCAACAGCGGTGAGGGTTTTTGGACGAGGCGAATTAGGGCTTTACCCGCGCGGGGTGAATGCGGATGATACGCCTATGGACACTACGCCTCACACATCCCGCATGGAAGCCGTTTTCGGCAAGGACGCACCGCGCGTTTCCTTCGAGTTCTTCCCCCCCGCTACCGCCGAGATGGAAGCGCGTCTGTGGGAGACGGTGACGGAGCTTGCGCCCCTCGCGCCGGAGTTCGTGTCGGTGACTTACGGCGCGGGTGGGTCGACCCGTGAGCGCACGCATCACACGGTCACCCGCATCGCCCGCGAAACCGCCATGCGCCCCGCTGCGCACCTCACTTGCGTGGCTGCCAGCCGCGATGAGGTGGACGAAACCGCGCGCGCCTATTGGGAGGCGGGCATCCGCCATATCGTCGCTTTGCGCGGTGATCCTCCGGCGGAAAGCGGGGGATACGTCCCCCATCCGCAGGGCTATGCCTATGCCAGTGATTTGGTGGCGGGGTTGAAACGCATCGCTGATTTTGAAATCAGCGTCGCTGCTTTCCCCGAAGGTCACCCGGAGAACGGCAGCGTCGACCTTGACCTCGATAACCTCCAACGCAAGATCGACGCAGGGGCAAGCCGCGCCATCACCCAGTATTTCTTCGATACGGAACTGTTCCTGCGCTACCGCGACAAAGCCGCCGCGCGCGGCATTGAAATCCCCATCACCCCTGGTTTGCTGCCGGTGACGAACTATGCGCAGGTCGTGCGTTTCAGCAAGATGTGCGGCGCGACCGTGCCCCAATGGCTGACGGATTTATTCGCAGGGCTGGACGGTTCGCCCACCACCCGCCAGCACGTCGCGGCCATCGTCGCGGCGGAGCAATGCCGCCAACTGCGCAAGGAAGGGGTGGATATGTTCCATTTCTACACCCTCAACCGCGCCGAGCTGACACTGGCCATCTGCCACCTGTTGGGCATCCGCGTCAAAGAAAATGTGATAGATTAATTGTGAGAGAAAGCCGCCAGCAGGCGGCTTAGAGCCATCAGCCCGCGATAGCGGCGCGCCATGTGAGGAACAGGATGTTCCGCAGCGGGCGCAGAAAGACAAAAATGAGCAAGAAGCCTGTTATTGGTTTTACCTTGGACTACGAAAACGGCGGCACGCGCGACGGCAGCTATTCCAAGATGCCGTTCTACGCCATCCGCGAGAATTACCTGACCGCGGTCAGCGATTTAGGCGCGATTCCTTATCCACTGGTGCATGAGCTGGGTCTGGTCGAGGATTTCTTGGGCGCGATAGACGGTCTGGTCATCATCGGCGGCGCGTTCGATGTGCATCCCTCGCTGTATGGTGATGCCAGCGTGCATGACACGGTGGTGCTGAAAGAGAAGCGCACGGCCTTCGAATGGGCGATCACCAAACAGGCCATCGAGCGCAACATCCCAATCCTCGGCATCTGCGGCGGCCAACAGCTGCTGAACGTGGTTCTCGGCGGCACGCTCATCCAGCACATCCCCGACACCATCGCCAATCCCTTGGCGCATGAACAGCCGAATCCTCGCACCGAGCCGGGGCACACGGTCGCCATCAAGGAAGACACGCTCCTGCACCGCATCGCGGGTGAGCGCGTGTTGCACGTGAATTCCGCGCATCATCAGGCGGTGGGCAAACCTGCGCCGAACACCGTGGTCAATGCCGTGGCGGAAGACGGGGTCATCGAGGGTATCGAGCTGCCATCCCACCCCTTCTGCCTTGGGGTGCAGTGGCATCCGGAATATCACGTCAGTTCGGCGGATAAGACGATTTTTGAAGCATTCCTAGCGGCG
>VGDC01000169.1 GCA_016869895.1 Alphaproteobacteria bacterium | reverse complement strand
TTGCTGGTGATGACCGCGAAGCGTTTCGGCGTAGCGGGTGTAATCGATAAAAAAGGCGTGTTATCGGGTGTGGTCTCCGATGGCGATTTGCGCCGGAACATGCAGCATGAGTTACTGGAGCTGCAGGCCAAGGAGGTGATGAACCCCCGTCCGCTGACGATCAACGCTCATGCGCTGGCACAGGAAGCCCTTGGCTTGATGAACGAGAAATCCGTGACTAGCCTTTTCGTGACCGATGAAAGCGCGAAACCCGTCGGCATCATCCACATTCACGATTGCTTGCGTGCGGGAATCAGATAATCCATGTCGAACCTGCTTGGCGGATGGACACCGAAGGATACCGCGTCACAGCTTGCGAAGCTGACGCGCTATAGCTCTTTCGTGTCCTTCAGCAAATATGGTCTGGTACTGCTCGCGGCGGGGCTTGTGGCGGTGGTCTTCGTTATCCCCGCATTCCATGATACGGAAAGCGGCGCGCGCTTGGTCTTCACCAACATACAGGTCGGTGAATCGATGAAACCGCGTATGGTTTCGCCGAAATTCCAGGGGATGGACGATAAACAGCAGCCTTATCGCCTCAATGCAGAATATGCGGAACCGTTGGATGGTGGGAGCATATTCCTGCACAAAATAGATGCCGACATTACCCTCGCAAAAGGCGAGTGGCTGGCGGTTCTGGCAGATGAGGGCATCTATAATGCGAAGGCGAAAACGCTCCGTTTGACCAAAACTTATAACATCTTCCACGATAAGGGCTATGAGGTGCGCGCCAGCGAAACGCAGGTCGATTTGGCGAAATCCACTGCGGTCAGCCAGAAGCAGGTCGAACTTCAGGGCGCGTTTGGCTCGCTGAAAGCCGATGGTTTTGAGCTGTTCGCCGCTGAAAAACGTGCTGTTTTCGCACCGAACGTCTCCATGCGTCTCTATACGAACAAAAAATGAAAGACGGGAAAGGTTTTGTTAACTTTCCCCGTATAACCTACGATGAATATAAGAACAGAAACAAAGGTTTCCATGCGCCTGACCACTTTCTTCCTTGCCGCGCTCGCCTGCCTTGTCTTCGTGTCGGGGGCTTACGCGAGCGGCCTGAAAGCGGATTCGAAACAGCCCATCGACATCACCGCTGATTCGCTGGAAGTGCTTCAAGAACAGCAGGTGGCCATCTTCACGGGTAATGTGCTGGCGGTGCAGGGTAAGATGCGTCTTTCCGCGGATACCATGAAAGTGCACTACAAGAACGGCGGCGAAAGCAAGAGCGGCGAGCAGGGCATTTCCAAGATTGAAGTCATCGGCAAAGTCTATCTTTCCACGCCCGATGAATCCGCGCGCGGCGCGAAAGGCAATTACGATGTCGATAAAGAACGCCTGACCTTGACCGAGAACGTGGTGCTCACGCGCGGCGAAAACATTGTCAAAGGTGCTGCATTAGAGTATGATTTGGCATCTGGACGAAGCCGCATCATCGGCGGGGGTGTCACTGCAGAGCCCACAGAGGCAGGCAAAGGTGGCAGGGTCAAAGGCCGTTTCGTTCCAGAGAGTAAATAGAAAAAGGTTAGAAAACGTGGCGATACATCAGCTTTTCAGCAAAAAAGAAACGGTTCCCGCACCCGAAAAGAACCACTCCCTTGAGCCGGAAAAGATGACTCCCCATTTGGTGGCGGAGAATAAAGGCCTGCAAATCTCCAAACTCGGCAAACGCTATGGCAACCGCCCTGTGGTGCGCGATGTCAGCCTGAATGTGCGCCGCGGCGAGGCTGTCGGCCTGCTTGGCCCGAACGGTGCGGGCAAGACCACCTGTTTCTATATGATCACCGGCCTCATCCGCCCCGATTACGGCAGCATCACGCTGGAAGGTAACGACATCACCCGTTTGCCGATGTACCGCCGCGCACGACTTGGTGTGGGTTATCTGCCGCAGGAAGCTTCCATTTTCCGTGGTTTGACGGTGGAACAGAACATCATGGCGGTGCTTGAAGTCAGCGAGACCGAGCAGGATCAGCGTCAGGCGATGCTGGAAGAGCTGCTGGGCGAGTTCTCCATCAGCCATCTGCGTCATGCGCCTGCCATCGCCCTTTCCGGTGGTGAACGCCGTCGTGTGGAAATCGCCCGTGCGCTGGCCTCCCGCCCGTCATTTGTGCTTCTCGACGAACCTTTGGCGGGTATCGACCCCATCGCCGTGGCCGAGATCCGTGAATTGGTCAGCCATCTGAAACGCCGTGGCATCGGTGTGCTCATCACCGACCATAACGTGCGTGAGACGCTGGATGTCATCGACCGCGCCTATATCATCCATGATGGTCGCGTGCTGATGGAAGGCAAGCCGGAAGAGATCGTCGGCAACGCTGACGTGCGCCGTGTCTATCTGGGTGAACGGTTCAGCTTGTAAGATAAGGCCGCGCATACCATGGCAGACGCCGCCGGACCCCGCCTAGAGTTACGCCAAAGCCAGACACTGGTGATGACGGCGCAGCTTCAACAATCCATCAAACTTCTCCAGTTATCCTCCCTTGAAATCGCCGATTTCGTTGCCTCCGAGATGGAGCAGAACCCGCTTCTCACCCGTGATGAAGGGCAGGCGGGCAGCAACGACGATTTCAGCGATGAATTCCCCAGCGAGCAAGAATTCACTGAACGTGCCGCCAAGGGCGGTGATGAGGATGATGTGGTGCAATTCGGCCAGAATCACAGCGATTCATGGGACGAAGGCGCGAATGCGATGTTGGATGCCCCACGCGAGGCATTCTGGGACGATGCGGAGGGCGGAACCTTCACCCCCACCGCTTCCGCCCATTCGCACGGTCGCCACGCCGAGGGGATGGACGGTGTGGACGGCCAGCACAGCGAAGAGATTTCGCTTCAGGCGCATCTTCAGGAACAGCTTCAGATGGATGTCGCCGATCCGGTCGAACGCATCATCGGTTTGCACCTGATAGACCTCGTGGACGAGCGGGGGTATATCCCCGAAGATATTTCCGGCGTGGCGGAAACGCTTGGCTGTACTCTGGATGAGATAGAGGCGGTGCTGGTCAAGCTGCAACGTTTCGACCCCATCGGTGTATTCGCACGCAATCTGGCCGAGTGTCTGGCCATCCAGCTGCGCGAGAAGGATCGCTTTGACCCCGCGATGGAGAAGCTGGTGAAACACCTCGACCTGATGGCTGCGGGGGACATGAAGCAGCTGGCGAAGGTCTGCGGGGTGGAGCTTGAGGACATCCCGCTGATGTTCGCGGAGATACGCGAATTGAACCCCAAACCGGGATACCGCTTCGGCAGCGATGTGATGCAGGCGGTGATTCCCGATGTGTTCCTGCGCCGCGGTGCAGGCGGCAAAGGCTGGCAGGTGGAGCTGAACAACGAGGCGTTGCCGCGTGTGCTGCTGAATCGCCAATATTATGCGCGCATTTCCGAGAATATGCGCCGAAAAGAAGACAAGAAATACCTTTCCGAGCAGCTGGCACATGCCAACTGGCTCACCAAAGCGCTCGACCAGCGGGCGCAGACTATCCTTAAAGTAGCCACCGAAATCGTGCGTCAGCAGGATGCTTTCTTCAAACATGGCGTGCGCTATTTCAAGCCGCTGACGCTAAAGGATATTTCGCAGAAAATCGATGTGCATGAAAGCACGGTCAGCCGTGTGACGACCCAGAAATACCTGTCCACCGGCTCGGCGGTGTATGAGTTGAAATATTTCTTCTCCTCATCCGTCGGCAGCACCGATGGCGATGGCGCGACCCATTCGAGCGAATCGGTGAAGCATCTCATCCGCGAGATGATTAATTCCGAAGAGCCTTCCGACATCTTATCCGATGACACAATCGCCGAAAGACTTCAGGAGCAGGGCATAGACGTGGCGCGGCGCACGGTCGCCAAATACCGTGAAGCCATGGATATTCCGTCTTCCCCCGGCCGCCGCCGCGAAAAAAAGCACCTCGCCCAAAAATAGATTTGGATTCCTGCCAAATACCGCTACATTAACGGCAATAGCTCTTCTTTTAAGGACATTATCCGCATGACCATCCTGCAATTCCCTCAGGGCGCAAGCATCTATCAGTCGGGCGCAGCCAGCGACGCGGCTTTTATCGTCCAGTCCGGTCAGGTGGAGTTGCAAACCGCTAATGGCGCGCGCAAGGTGCTGGGGGCTGGGGAATTGTTCGGTGAATCGGAGCTGATTAAAGCGACGAACCGCGAAGGCAGCGCCCGCGCCCTCAGCGATACGGCGGTGAAAGCATACACTGCGCCGGAACTGGAAGCCTTGCTTTCCAGCGCGCCCACGGAAGTGCAATTGCTTCTGCATAAACTGGCGGAACAGTTGAGTGCCGCTCCCGCGCCAGCAGCCGCCCCCGCACCACAGAAAGCGGCGGAGCAGGCTTCTCAAGATCCCAACGACAACATGATTCTCGGCGCGAAACGCGAGATGAGCGCAGAGGAGAAAGCCGAGCTTTCCGATTTGGGTGCCATCATGCCGCTCATCAACGATGAAAGCGTGAACGATATTCTCATCAACGCGCATGACAAGATTTTCGTGGAACGCCACGGTAAGCTTGAATTGACGGACATCACCTATCAGAACGACGAAGCGGTGCTGGAAGTCGCGCAGAAGATCGTGAAAGGCATCGGCCGTAACATCGATTTGCGCCGCCCGTTGGTGGATGCGCGCTTGCTGGATGGTAGCCGTGTGAATATCATCGCGCCGCCACTGGCTGTCGATGGCACGAGCATCTCCATCCGTAAATTCGCCAAGAAGGGCATCACGCTGGAAAGCATGAAAGAGCGCGGGAACGTCTCGCCCCAGCTAGCGGATTTCCTGCGTATCTGCGGTAAGGTTCGCCTCAACATCATCATCTCCGGTGGTACGGGTTCGGGTAAAACCACTTTGCTCAACGCTGTTTCCA
>VGDC01000168.1 GCA_016869895.1 Alphaproteobacteria bacterium | reverse complement strand
GGCTTGCTGTGCTTCAGCGATGCGCTCCGGCGTGAAGATGTCGGCGATGTTCACTTTCTCGCCGATTTTCTTCTTCAGCGCGAAATCGGGGTCGATAATCTTCACATCGGGGAATTCTTCGGATTCGGTGGCGACGGGGTTGGTGGCATCATTCATGGCTTATTTTCCTGTCAACCGTTTGAAGATACTTTTTTCTTTTTGTTTGACGACTTTGCCGCCACCGGAATAGACGGGCGCACCGATGGGCGAGGGCGTATCCGCAAGGGCGGCGGATGCAGCCGCAGCGGCGGCTTCGTTATCGGAACGGCGGCGCGCTTGTCCTTCTGCCGATTCGTCCTCTTCGCGGTGGCGACGGTCAGGGCCGGTGAAGCGTTTGGTGATGATGAAGCTGCGCGGATTCTCGATGATGCGGATGATGCGTTCGGACAGCGATTTCGCCGTGAAAGGCTTGGCGGCGAATTCGGTGATGCCATTATCGCGGGCTTCCAGAATCTCGCTTTCTTCGGTGAACCCGCTGAGCATGATGATGGGGATGGTGCGATAGGAGGAATCCGGCGAAGTGCGGATGAAGGAGATGAGCGACAGGCCATCGCGGATGGGCGCGTCGTCCTTCTCGGTGATGATGAAATCGATGGGGTTCTCAAGGAACGTGTCCAGCGCGTGTTCGGGGGAATCGGCCATATAGACCTTGCCGAAGCCGAGGCGAATCAAGACCTGACGAATGATGCCGGCGATGGGGGGATCGGGGTCGTACACCAGCACGCTCACCTTCTGCAGGTGGGAGGACAGGTTGCGCACGGAGGTGTTAGGGGCTTCAGTGAGGCTCAAAGGATGCTGCCTTACGATAAAAGTGGGCGAATTCCCTTTAGTTTAGGCCAGTGCGCCGCAATCCTCAAGTATTAAGATTGCTTCTTTTCCATCACATATTTCAGCTTGCGCAGCACGTTGGCCTTCAGCAAAGCTTCGGGGTGGCTGGCGGGGCCGACGATGGAGACCTCGGTTCCCGTGGCCATGTCTATCGCGCTGACCTTCACGACATTGCCGATGCCGGAGAATTCGATGATGATGCCGTTTTCAGTGGCCACGCGAAACCGCCTCTTTCCACGTCGTTTCCAGCTCTTCGCGGGTGACATCCTGCGTGATGAAGCTTTTGCCGATGCCACGGGCGAGAATAAAGGTCATCCTGCCGTCGGCGACCTTTTTATCCTGCTGGCAATGGCGGATGAGGGCGGGGATGTCCCATTCCTTGCGGATGGCGGTGATTTCCGTGGGCAGGCCGATGTGGCGCAGGTGCGCTTCGACGCGCTCGGCTTCAGCGGCAGAGCAGAGGCTTTTGGCGACGGACATGCGGAAGGCCAGCACCATGCCCAGCGCGACGGCCTCACCATGCAGCAATTCCGCGCTGAAGCCCGTTTCGGCTTCCAGCGCGTGACCAAAAGTGTGGCCGAGGTTTAAGAGGGCACGTTTGCCTGCTTCGCGCTCGTCTTCGATGACCGTATCGGCTTTCTGTTGGCAGCTGGTGTGCACCGCGCGGATGACGGATTCGGTCTTGCCTTCCACCACATCCTTGCCGTGTTTCTCCAGCCATTCGAAGAACGCGAGGTCTTCGATGAGGCCGTATTTCACGATTTCCGCATAACCCGCGAGTTTCTGGCGGTGGGGCAGGGTGGTAAGCACGCCCGTGTCGGCGATGACCAGCTTGGGCTGATAGAACGCGCCGACAAGGTTCTTGCCGAATTTGGTGTTGATGCCTGTTTTGCCGCCGACCGAGCTATCGACCTGCGCGAGGAGTGTCGTGGGAATCTGGATGAAGGGCACACCGCGCAGCAGCACTGCCGCTGCGAAGCCCACGAGGTCTCCGATGACCCCGCCACCAAGGGCGATGAGGGTGGTTTTGCGTTCGGGTTGTTCCTGCATGATGGTGTCGAGCAGACGCTCCAGCATGGCGAAGGATTTGGAGGATTCGCCGTTCGGCAGGGGAATCACCGTGTGGCGGATGCCTTCCTTCGCCAGCGAGGCCACTAGCGGCGCGAGGTGGCGGGGGGCGACTTCCGTATCTGTCACCACGATGACGCGCTTCTGCGGCAGCACGGGCAGCATCAGCTCTCCCGCTTTTGCCAGCAGGCCTTCGCCGATGAGGATGTCATAACCGCGGGAATCAAGGGCGACGTTGAGGGTCTGCATTATCAAGCCTTCTCTTGCGGGAAATGGGGGAGGAGCGAGGCGATGGCGCGGCTGACGACATTCTCATGCGCGCCCATGTCGCTGCTGATGGCGAGGTCGGCTTGGGCATAGAAGGGGTCGCGGTCGGCCATCAATTTCGCCAGAATCTCGCGTTTGTCGCCCTTTTCCAGCAGGGGGCGGTTGTTCTTGCGGGAGACGCGCTCGTGCAGCACGTCCAAATCCGCCTTCAACCAGACGGAGACGGCTTTTTCCTTGATGAGCGCGCGGGTGGCATCCTGAATGAACGCGCCGCCGCCCGTGGCGATGACGGATGCTTTCTCTTCTGTCAGTAAACGGTTCAAGACACGGCGTTCCAGATCACGGAACATGGCCTCGCCGTACACCTCGAAGATATTGCTGATGGAGCAGCCAGCGGCTTTGACGATTTCCTCGTCGGAATCGACGAAAGGCACGTCCAGCGCCTTCGCCAGCCGCTTGCCGATGCTGGATTTGCCCGCGCCCATCAGCCCCACCAGCACCACGCAACGGTCAAGCCGGGGGATGATGGTGTGTTCGTCTGTATCGTGGGAGGCGGTATCCATGCCGGAAAGTCCTTCATTTTCCTTGTGCGCTGCGAATAGGGAATTGCAACTTCGTGCCAATCCGCTATCCTTCTAACCCAGAAGCTATAACCCAATCCACCCCAGAGTAAAAGAGACAAGTCCATGGCCGCCGCATCTAAACGCAAACCCATCTTCATCCTCGGATTCTTCGTGCTGCTCGCCGCCGTCGTGGCCGTGCTGGTGCTGCGCGATATTCCCGCCCCGGTCACCGAACACACCATCGAACTGGATAGCAAGAATGTCCTCAGCAAATAAGCTCCTCGCGCTCACCTTCGCTTTCACCCTGCTGGCTTCCGCTGCCAATGCTCAGGGAGTGCGCGAATTGCGCACACTGAACCCCAAAAATCTCGATGCGGTGATGGCCGAGCCATTGCCGGCCGAGGGGGAAGAGGAAGTCATCATCGAGGAAAGCGACGCGACGAACGCGCCCATCGATGTCTCCGAACCTGCGCCCATCGCTAAGCCGGAACGCATCGAGCCAGCTATCTCCGTGCAGCCGGTGTCGCATATCTCGCTGGATACGCTGGGGTTGTATGATGAATCGAACGGCGGGCTTTCGCAGAAAATCTGGGACAACACCGACCATGCGCGCGCGGAATTGTTGCTGAATAAACTCCCCGATTCCATCCCCGCCGATGCCATCCGCCAGCTGGTGGCACGGTTGCTTCTGACCAGCGCGACAGGCCCGCAGAGCGCGAATATCCAGCAGAATATCTTCCGCCCGCGCATCCACGCGCTGTTGCAGATCGGCGAGGCGGCACAGGTGAAGCGCTTGATTGAACTCGCGCCGAAAGACCGCACGAACGAGACGCTGAACCGTCTGGAATACACCACCCATCTGCTCAACAATGAGCCGGATTGGGTCTGCCAGAATATCGCATCCACACTCTCCGGTTCGGTGCAGGACATCGCCTTCTGGAAGAAAATCTCCATCTTCTGCCTCGCCCGTGCGAATAAAGAGGCGGAGGCGCAGCTGGCGTTGGATTCCACCGCAGAGCAGAGCATCACCTATGATGACGGTTTCCACGCGCTGGTGGACACGCTGTTGGGACGCACAAAAACCCCCGAGAAACGCTTCACCGCGCCTGTGTCGCTGGAGGATGGCGCCATCATCGCGCTTTCCGGCAAGGATGCTTTCCCGGAGGGCTATCTGGCAAGCGCGCCCCTGCCCATCGCGTCGCTGGTTTCCGAGAATGTGCTGTTCCCCGCAGAGCAGCGCGCCGTGGCGAGCAAGCGTGTGGGTGAGTTGAAAATCACTGGAAAACGCACGCCTGCACAGCAGACCATGCAGGATTTCTACAAACAGCAATTCAGCCAATCCACTGACCGTAAATTCGATTTCGATGCGGCGGTGAAGACCGCACAGCAGCGCGGTGGGGAAGCGGATGCAGTGCGTCGAGCCTATCGTTTCTACAGCATGCTGCAAGGGCTGGGCTTCGAGAAGCTGGAAGTGGCGGATGCGTGGCATAGCCCGAACCATCAGGTGGCGCGCGCGAAAATCGCCCCATGGCTGCGCGCCGAACTGGCGACGGCGGTGGACGGCGAACGCCTCGGCGAATCCATTCTGCTGCTGGCGAGTGTGAGCGGGCAGGTGAAATCTCTGGCCGATATGGACGATGATACGCTGGCAGACCTCGTGCAGGCTTTGGTGCAGCTTGGGCTTACCAAAGAGGCCAATGCGCTGGCGGTCGAAGCGATGGTGAGCCTCTATTGAGCGGAAAGCACGACGATAGCGCCGTGACGAGCGCATTCCTCGACATGATGCTGGCCGAACGCGCCAGCGCCGCCAATAGCATCGAAAGCTATCGCAGGGACTTGGAAGGGTTGGGAGAGCATCTCGCCACCAAACGCCGCACGAGCCTTGCCAAAGCGGAACGTGCCGACATCGAGCATTATCTGGCATACCTCGCCCATCAGGGTTTCGCGCTGAGTTCTTCGGCGCGGAAGCTGTCGTGTTTCCGGCAGTTCTATCATTTCCTTGTGACCGATAAATATCGGGAGGATGACCCTTCCGCGCTTATCGACAGCCCAAGGCAAGCGCGCAGCCTGCCGGGGGTGCTGTCGCGGGAGGATATGGAGGTGCTGTTGGCGCAGGCGGCTTTAGGAAACAAGC
>VGDC01000167.1 GCA_016869895.1 Alphaproteobacteria bacterium | reverse complement strand
GGGCGTATTTTATTACCAATCGCTGCAAAAAACTGCCGGATGGATGTAATCATACTTGCGAAAGAAGCCTTGAGACAATATCGTTCGTGCAATTCTTATCGTCTTTTTTTTCACAGTCTGTCTTAGTTTGGAAACAATGTCAAAAGATTACCTCACCACCGATATCGTCATCGTCGGCGCGGGCCCTGTCGGCCTCTTCGCCATCTTCGAAGCGGGCATGCTGAAGCTGAAATGCCATGTGGTGGATACGCTTGAGAACGTGGGTGGCCAATGCACCGCGATGTATCCTGAAAAACCCATCTATGACATCCCCGCGCATCCGGCGATTGAAGGTCAGGCGCTCATCGACCAGTTGGAGAAACAGGCTGAGCCCTTCAAACCCGTCTATCACCTGAACCAACAGGTCGTCGCCCTCACCCGCCTGCAAAGCAAGGAATGGGAAGTCACCACCTCCACGGGCACCATCATCCGCGCGAAAGCCGTGCTCATCGCTGCGGGTTGCGGCGCGTTCGGCCCGAACCGCCCACCGCTGGAAGGTTTGGAGCAATACGAAGGCAAAAGCGTGTTCTACCTCGTGAAACGCAAAGAGGATTTCCGCGGCAAGAAAGTCGTCATCGCGGGTGGTGGCGATTCCGCGGTGGATTGGGCGCTTTCGCTGGCCGACATCGCCGAGAAGCTGTATGTCGTGCATCGCCGTCCGAAATTCCGCGCTGCGCCGGAAAGCTGCTCGCAGCTGGACGCGCTGGCCGCATCCGGCAAGGTCGAGATGGTCATCCCCTATCAGCTCTCCGGCCTTGAAGGCGTGGATGGCAAGCTGACTGGCGTGGAAGTCGCTACACTGGAAGGCGAAAAGAAAGTGCTGGAAGCCGATGTGCTGCTGCCATTCTTCGGCCTCGCCATGGAGCTTGGCCCCATCGCTGATTGGGGGCTAAATCTGAACAAAGGGCATATCGATGTGGAAGTCGGCACGCTGGCGACCAATCAAGAAGGCATCTATGCCATCGGCGACATCGCGCATTACCCACACAAGCTGAAGCTCATCCTCTGCGGGTTCTCGGAAGCGGCGCAGGCGGCACACGCCATCCACGCCTATATCCACCCCGGTGAAGTGCTGCACTTCGAATATTCCACCACCAAAGGTGTCCCATGACCGCCACACGCATCGATGGAAAATCCTTCGCAGAACACCTGCGCACCCAAGTGGCGGAAGGGGTTTTGCAGCTTCGCGCGTCCCTTGGTGTGAAGCCTGGCCTTGCAGTGGTCTTGGTGGGGGCTGATCCCGCCAGTGAAATCTATGTGAAGAACAAGCACAAAAGCACCCTCGAAGTGGGCATGGAGTCCTTCGAGCATCGCTTGCCCGCCGACACTTCGGAAGACACTTTGCTGGCTCTGGTGGATAAGCTGAACGGTGACGATGCGGTGAACGGCATCCTCGTGCAGCTTCCTCTGCCCAAGCACATCGACGAAACGAAAGTCATCAACCGCATTTCACCGGAGAAGGATGTGGACGGATTCCACATCCTGAACAGCGGCAAGCTGGCCACCGGCCAGACCGACGGCATGGTGCCCTGCACGCCGCTGGGTTGCTTGTTGCTATTGAAGGAATATGCGGGTGGTTTAGCAGGCAAAAACGCCGTGGTGCTCGGGCGTTCCAACATCGTCGGTAAACCCATGGCGGCACTGCTGCTGGGTGAGAGCTGCACCGTCACCATCGCCCATTCCAAGACCAAAGACCTCCCTGCACTCTGCCGCACCGCTGACATCCTTGTCGCGGCGGTCGGTCGCCCTGAAATGGTCAAGAAAGATTGGGTGAAAGAGGGCGCAGTCGTCATCGATGTGGGCATCAACCGTTTGCCGCCGGAACGCGAAGGCCAGAAAGGCCGTGTGGTGGGGGATGTCGCCTTCGATGAAGTCGCGGAAGTAGCATCCGCCATCACCCCCGTACCGGGCGGTGTGGGGCCGATGACCATTGCCGTGTTGCTCTATAACACCCTCAAAGCGACCTGCCAGAAGCATAATGTGCCATTCACTTTGTGAATTGATGTTCCCCGCTTCGGCCATCTGGCCTGCGCGATGGAACGCCGCTCAAGGCTGATTCGGCCTGCTGGCCTCATAAAACAGAAACCCCGCCGACGGAAAATAGCCCAATAGGCTAAAATCCGAAGACGGGGTTTCTTGTGGCATCACGGCTTGGCGTACTTGACCCAGGTGAGCAGCTTGCGGAACAAGTCGCGGAACACACCAGTGACCCAGAACCAGATGACCACGATGGCGATCGGAACAAGCACGAACCACACCAGACCGCTGACGATGTACCACCAGGTGAGGAAGCCTAGCGCGACGAGAGCCGAGACGAAGGCGACCAGAGCGGTGAAGAACCAGCCAGCTGCCTTTTTCTCCGTTTTGCGATCATGCGCGTAGATGAACATGATGAAACCGGAGACCGGGGTGGCGACCACCGAAACGGTGAGCCAGATCCAGAGCAGTGCCAACATTAGAACCACATCCTTTCAGATGTATAACCGGATATGGAATTTCCACAGACGGTAGCGTTTTCGGCGCGAGAGAGACATGGGGAAACCCAAGCGCAATTCATCGAGATGAATAAGAAAACGCTTCTATTCTAAAGGGAATGTGTGACGGTTTTATGAAGGGAATGGTCGGGCAAAGCCCGCAAGCGCAAGTGCGCGCCGCCGCTGATGCGGCGGAAGGCTGCGTGCCGACTGAACGCTAAAAATAGCTTCACACCGCTTTGCGCTGGCCGTTCACATCGGTGCTGGCCAAGGCCAGTTCCACGAAGCGGTCGGTCACATCATCGGGCGAGGCGAGCTTGCTGACATCCTCACCGGGATAGGCTTCTTTGCGCATACCCGTGCGCACTTTGCCGGGGTCGATGAGGTTGACGCGCAGGTTCGTGCCGTGCAATTCCTCGGCATAGCTGCCCACAAGGGATTCGAGCGCAGCTTTGCTGGCGGCGTAAGGCCCCCAATAGGCACGCGGTTTCGCACCGACGCTGGAAGTGACGAATATCGCGCGCCCTGCATCCGAAAGACGCAACAGCGGGTCGAAACTGCGGATGAGGCGGTAATTCGCGGTGACGTTCAGGTTCATCACCTTCTCCCACATGGAGGGCTTGGCGTGCGAAAGCGGGCCGAGCGTGCCCAGCATCGCCGCATTCCCCACCAGAATATCCAGCTTGCCGAACCGTTGATGGATGATACCGCCCAGCTGGTCGATCTTGCTGAAATCGCTCAAATCCATCGGCACGAGGGTGATGGCCTCGCCGCCTTCCGCGCGGATGGCGTCGTCGAGTGCCTCAAGGCCGCCTTTGGTGCGCGCGACGGCGATGACATGCGCGCCTTCTGCGGCGAAACGCTTGGCGACTGCCCAGCCGATACCACGGGATGCGCCAGTGACAAGGGCGATGCGCCCTGCGAGTTTCTTAGAAGTGTCAGTCATCAGATTTCTGCCAATCGGGAAGTACGTTTTGGGGATGCAAGAACATCGTTGTTCTTATCGGTTAGGGCGATGGGATAATCACCGGTGAAGCATGCGTCGCAGAACTGCGGCACGTCGGCACGTTTCTCCTTGCCCATAGCGCGGTAAAGCCCATCGAGCGAAATGAAGGCGAGGCTGTCCACCTGAATCAAATCCGCCATTTCCTGCACATTATGGTTCGCCGCGAGCAGGTGCTTGCGCGAGGGCGTATCCACGCCGTAAAAGCAGGGATTCGTGGTCGGCGGGCTGGCGATGCGCATATGCACTTCCGCCGCGCCTGCATCGCGCATCATCTGCACGATTTTCTTCGAGGTCGTACCACGCACGATACTGTCATCCACCAGAATCACGCGTTTGCCGCGGATGGATTCGATATTCGCGTTATGTTTCAACTTCACGCCGAGGTTTCGCACGTTCTGGGTCGGCTCGATGAAGGTGCGTCCGACGTAGTGATTGCGGATGATGCCCAGCTCGAAGGGAATGCCCGAAGCCGCCGCATAACCGATGGCGGCAGGCACACCGGAATCGGGCACAGGCACGACCAGATCGGCCTCCACCGCGCTTTCCTCCGCCAGTACCGCGCCGATGCGCTTGCGCCCTTCATAGACGTTCTGCCCGCCGATGAGGCTATCGGGACGCGCGAAATAGATGTATTCGAACACGCAGAAGCGCGAAGAGGCGCGACCTTGGGAATCGAACGGGCGCATGGTGGTCAGGCCGTTCTTGTCGATGACGACGATTTCACCCGGCTCGATATCCCGCAGGAATTTCGCGCCGATGATGTCGAACGCGCAGCTTTCCGACGCGACGATATACGCCCCATCCAGCATGGCGATGGCCAGTGGGCGCACACCCAGCGGGTCACGCGCCGCGATGACCATGTCCTCCGTCATCACCAGCAGCGAATATGCGCCTTCCACCTGTTTCAGCGCATCCACCAACTTATCGGGGATGGACGCCTTCTGGCTGATGGCCATGAGATGCACGATGACTTCCGTGTCAGAGGTGGACTGGAACAGATAACCACGTGAAATCAAGTTCCGCCGCAGGCTGTAAGCATTGGTGAGGTTGCCGTTATGGGCGACGGAAAGACCACCGAAGTTCAGCTCTGCGAACAAGGGCTGCACGTTCCGCAACAGCGTTTCACCGGAAGTGGAATAACGCACATGGCCGATGGCCTGCGTGCCTTTCAGTCCTTTGATGAGCTCTTCGCGGTTGAAGTTATCACCGACCAAGCCAAGCGCACGGTGGGTGTAGAACTGCTCGCCATTGTAGCTGACGATGCCCGCCGCTTCCTGTCCGCGATGCTGCAAAGCATGCAGCCCCAGTGCAGTATGTGCCGCAGAATCGATATGCCCGAAAATGCCGAATACACCGCATTCGTCGTGGAAGCGGTCATCCCCTTCGGACTGTGCGGTCATCACCTCATTCATA
>VGDC01000166.1 GCA_016869895.1 Alphaproteobacteria bacterium | reverse complement strand
CCAACTCCAGCGGGATTATCTTGATTCCACGCCGGATAAAGAGACCTTCAAGCGTACCCTCGGCTTGTGGCAGCTGGTGGGCATCGGCCTCGGCGGCATCATCGGCGTGGGCATCTTCGTACTCACCGGCGTGGTCGCGGCAGAACATGCAGGCCCCGGTGTGACTCTTTCGTTCATCATCGCTGGTGTGGCGAGCGGCGCGGCAGCACTCTGCTATGCGGAATTCGCCAGTATGATTCCCGTTTCCGGCAGTGCCTATACCTATAGTTATTCGACGCTGGGCGAGCCTGTCGCCTGGTTCATCGGCTGGGATCTGCTGCTGGAATATGCGCTGGTCGTGGCGGTGGTCGCCATCGGCTGGTCTGGCTATGCACAGGCTTTGCTGGCTGGCCTTGGCATCAATCTGCCCGTCTGGGCGAGCGGAGCCATTGAACCCGCAGATGGGCATTTCGTCGATTTCGGTGCAATCGTCACCTCCGCAGGTAATTACCTGACGGGTAACGGCGAAGGCAAACTCATCGACCTGCCAGCCATTCTCATCTGCCTGACCATCGCGTGGTTGCTCAGCAAAAAGACCGAAATGGGCGTGCAGTTCAACGGCTTGCTGGTCTGCATCAAGCTTTTCGCGGTGTTGCTGGTCATCGGTGCGGGCGCGGCTTATGTGAATCCGGAGAATTGGAAGCCCTTCCTGCCGTTCGGTTTCGGTGGTGTGGTAACGGGTGCGGCCATCGTGTTCTTCGCGGTGTTCGGCTATGACACGCTGACCACGGCGGCGGAAGAAGCGAAGAACCCGCAGCGCGACCTGCCGCTGGCGGTCATCATCTCGCTCTGCGTGGCACTGACGCTTTACATCATCATGTCACTGGTGCTGACGGGTATCGTGAAATACGACACGCTGAACAATTCCGCGCCGGTCGCGGGTGCGTTCAATGCGCTCGGCCTGCCTTGGGTGACCATGGCTATCTCCGTTGCGGCGGTGGCGGGCATCACCACGGTGGTCTTCGCCTTCATGCTGGCTTGCGCGCGCATCACCTTCGCCATGAGCCGCGATGGCTTGCTGCCGAAGTATCTCTCCGGCGTGCATCCCAAAAACAAGACCCCGCACCGTGCCACCATCATCGCAGGTGTGGTCACAGCCTTCTTCGCAGGGCTTTTCCCCATCGGTCGCGTGGCGGAGCTGGTGAATATCGGCACGTTGTCTGCATTCGTGCTCATCTGCGCTTCGGTCATCATGCTGCGTTATAAACGCCCTGATTTGCGCCGTGGATTCAGCGTGCCATTCATGCCGTTCATCCCGTTAATCGGAATCGGCTTCTCGCTGTGGCTCATCTCCGGTCTGCCCGTCGAGACGTGGGAGCGTTTCGGTATCTGGCTGGTTCTTGGCGGCGTCATCTATTACTGCTACGGGCGCACCCGCAGCCGCCTCGCTTAACGCATCGCTATTCCAACCGCCGCCCAGCGCAAGATACAGCTGGGTGGCGGCGGAAAGCCGCTCGAATCGTGACTGCACATAGCTATCTTGCGCGGAAAGCAACGTGCGCTGGGCATCTAGCAGGGTAATGAAATCGATGCTTCCCGCATCGTACAACGCCAGCGACAGGTCATAAGACTTCTGTGCTTCTGTTTGGGCGACGAGCAAGGCAGCTTCGCGCGTTTCCGCTGCTTTCACACCCGCCAAAGCATTCTCGACTTCCTGAAATGCCGTGAGCACGGTTTTGCGGTAAACCTCCACCAGTTCCAGCTGGCGTGCTGTCACGCCTTCCAGATTGCCACGCAGCCTGCCGCCTTGGAAGATGGGCGCGACAAGGGAAGAGGCGAGGGAATAAGCGGAATCGCTTGCCGCACCGAATCCTGCCGCGCCGATGCTGACTCCTGCGCCAAGCGACAGGGTGGGAAAGAAGGCGGAGCGCGCCGCGCCGATATTCGCTTCCGCTTGTTCGAGTGTGGCTTCCGCCGCGCGGATGTCAGGGCGGCGTTCAAGAAGTGTAGAGGGTTGTTCTGGCGCGATAGAGGGAATGAGTAAACCCGTCAGTTGCTGTTCCTGCACAGAAAGGTTCGCGGGGGCTTTGCCGAGCAGCACGGCGAGGGAATTCTGAACATTGCTTAGTTGCAGCGCGACGGAGGCGCGGGATGCCTCCGCCGAAGCGAGCGCGGTTTTCTGCTGTGATACTTCCAGAGCCGATGAGCGGCCCGTTTCGAATTGGACTTGCGCCACGCGGAGCACCTCGTGCGCCAGTTCGAGGTTGCGGTCTGCTACGACCAATCTTTCGCGGATATTGAGCAGGTTGAAATAACCCGTGGCTACATCGCCCATGACCAGCAATCGGATGGCTTCGGCGTCATATTCCGTGGCGCGTAACCCTGCGCGCGCGGCGGCGAGGTTCGCACGGTTGCCACCGAAGAGGTCGATGGCGTAGGAGACATTTGCCCCTGCGCTCCAGCTATCGCCGCCCGTGCCGCTCTGCGTTCCGGCGGATGCGCCCGCTTGTGGCAGCAGGTCTGCCCCTGAGACCCGCACTGCCGCACGGGACTGCGCGATGCGCTGCAAGGATGCGCGTACGTCGAGGTTCTGCGCCAGTGCTTCATCCATCAGCGCGTTCAACTCGGCACTTTGGAAATTCTTCCACCATTCGGCATTGACGGCAGCGGCTTCTGCCGAAACCGCGGAGGACTCGCGCCACGTCTCGCTGCTATCCACGCTGGGGCGGATGTGTTCCGGAATGAAGGAACAACCGGAAAGCAGGATGACGCAGAGCGGGATGGCGGCATAGCGGTTCATGGGTTCACTCCGAACTGAGGGCGACGACGGGATCGAGTTTGGCGGCTTTGCTGGCGGGCAGATAACCGAAGAGCAAGCCGGTGGCGACTGCGCAGCTGAAGGCGAGCAGGGCAGGCGGCAGGGTGAAGAGCACATCTACCTCAAAGAGGGAGACTACCCATCCGGTGAGTAGACCGACGATGATGCCGATGATGCCGCCGATGGTGCAGACCACTGCGGCTTCGGTGTTGAACTGCACCATGATGTCGCGGCGGCGCGCGCCCGTGGCCATGCGGATGCCGATTTCGCGGGTGCGCTCGGTGACGCTGACGAGCATGATATTCATGACCCCGATGCCGCCGACCAGCAGCGAAATGGCGGCTACCGCACCGAGAAGGACAGTGAGCGTGTTCTGCGTCTCGGTCGCCATCTCAAGGAAGGAAGCGGTGTTGCGCACTTGGAAATCCTCCTTGCCGTGACGTTTGAGTATCAACTGGGTGATGGCGGCTTCGGTTTCTTCAACCTTGTCCGTCGAGATGACTTTCAGGGTGATGCTGTTCAGATGCGTCGTGCCGAAGATGCGGATGAGGCCGGTGGTGATGGGAACGAAGACGACATTGTCCTGATCGCCGCCCCATGGCGCCGCGCCTTTGGATTCCATCGTGCCGACGATGAGGAAGGGGATGGTGCCAACGAGGAGATATTGCCCCACAGGGTCTTCACCGCTGGGGAAGAGCGTGTCCTTCACGGTTTTGCCCAGCACGACTACGGGCGCGTAGGATTCGAGGTCACGCGCGGTGAAGAATGCCCCGCTGGCGAGCGGCCAATCACGCGCTGAGGGAAAGCCCGCGCCCACGCCGGAGACCTGCGCGGCATAGTCGATATTGCCGAAGCGCAGGGTTTTCGTGCTGCTGCGTTCCGGCACGACGACGGCAATGTTTTCGAGGTCTTCCAAGGCTTTTGCGTCAGCCATGGTGAGGCTGGCGTTATCGCCGCTGCTGCGCACACCGGGTGCGCCGGGGCGCACGCTGACGATATTCGTGCCCAGCGAGCTTATCTGCTGCAACACCTTCGCTTTGCTGCCGTTGCCGATGGCGAGCATGGTGATGACCGCCGCCACGCCGATGATGATGCCGAGCAATGTCAAGGCCGTGCGGAAGAGGTTGACGCGGAGTGAACGCAGCGCGGTTTTCACTGCCTCTTTGGCATCGGATGTGAGCCGTGCGGATTGTTGCAGGTCGGCTTGGGAAGCGTCGATGGCGCGGGCGGCGGCCTTGCTGCCCTGCGGGTCGCTGTCGTCCAATATCCGCCCGTCCTGCATGCGGATGATGCGTTCGGCATGGCTGGCGACGTGCTCATCATGGGTGATGAGGATGATGGTGCGGCCTTCGGCGTGCAGCTCCTTCAGCAACGCCATCACTTCCTGACCGCTGCGGCTGTCGAGCGCGCCGGTCGGTTCATCGGCGAGGATGACGGGCGGGTCGTTCATGAGCGCGCGGGCGATGGCCACACGCTGCTGCTGACCGCCGGAAAGTTGATTGGGGCGATGGTCGCAGCGGTCGCCAAGGCCAAGGCGCGCAAGAAGTTTGCGCGCGCGTTCTAACCGTGCGGGTTTCTCCAGCCCCGCATACATCGCGGGAATTTCCACATTTTCTTCCGCAGAGGCTGTCGCCAACAGGTTGTACCGCTGGAAGATGAAGCCGAAGGTCTCGCGGCGTAGCGCGGCCAGCTCATCGGAATCCAGCTCCGATGCTTCGCGCCCGTTCACCAGATACGTTCCGGCGGAGGGTTTATCCAGACAGCCGATGAGGTTCATCATGGTCGATTTGCCGGAGCCGGACTGCCCCATGATGGCCACGAACTCGCCCGTGCGGATGTCGAGCGACACGTCATCCAATGCTTTCACCACGCTTTCGCCGCTGGCGTAATGCCGGCTGATGCGCTGGAGGGAGAGGAGGGGGGAGGTCATAGGCGTGGCCCACGCGCACCGCGTGGTGCGGCTTTGGTGGCATCGGTCTTCACAGCCGAGGGCAGGAGGATAGTGTCGCCTTCGTTCAATCCCGCCAGCACCTGCGCCTTCGTGCGGTCAGAGAGGCCGATCTGCACGATGCGCGGTTCTGGTTTACCGCGTGCATCTACCTGAAGCTCATAGGCCTGACCTTCGGCGTCCTTATCCGCCACCCGCT
>VGDC01000165.1 GCA_016869895.1 Alphaproteobacteria bacterium | reverse complement strand
CCATGCGTCGCGGGGATAGGTGGTGGGGTTCTGATCCAATACCTGAACCTCATTCACCACCTCGCGCACACCGGCGACTTCCCATGCGAGGCGCACGGCTTCGATGGCGGTCTCCTGCTGCTGGGTCTTACCCGTCAGCACCACGACACCCTCGGTGGATTTGGCGGAAATCTTGCCGGCGAGATCACGGTTGGTGGACTGGAGGAACTTATTGGTGATCTTGGCTTCGATGCCGACATCGTCTATCGCGTGACCCACGGTGCGTTCCTGCGCGGCGGCGACACCGACGCTACCCGCACCCGCAGCGACCACAGGCACACAGGCACTGGTCATGGAGATGACGGCGATGAGGCAGGAAAGGCGGAAGGTCAGGGAAGCGTTCAGCGGCATGGAATCCTCTTTGTTTATGCGGTTCATTCACTCGACCTGCCATGCGTCCACAAGGTGCATGGGAGGGACATCTGGCGCGATCGCCACGACATCGAAGCGTATATTAAGGGTGGCGAGGCTGGCCTGTCCAATCAATTCCTGATGTGGAAGTCGTCCTTCCTGCACCATTGCCAGCACGGCTTCGGCCGCGCGGATGAGCCGCTTGCGCTTGGCAGGCGTGATGGAATAGAGGCTGTCGTCCAGCGTATTGCGCGCTTTCACCTCGACGACCACCAGCGTGTCTTTGCCATCCATCGCGAGCACGTCTATCTCGCCGCCCGCCGTGCGCAGGCGTTCGGCGAGAATCTTGAACTTCTTGCGGCGCAGGAATTCCGCCGCGCGGGATTCGGCATCCAACCCCAGTTGATGGGCGGCTTGTTTCTTATGCATGAACCGCACCCTACGCAAGGCTTGATTGACTATTGATGGGCAAGGGGTTAGCTTCGTGCCTATCGCCCTGTCCACCCTTAACGCGTGTGTCCCCATGTTGTACCGTATCGTTGCCGTCCTCGCACTGCTTTTCTTCACTGCCTGTGCGTCAAGCGACGCACCCGCGCCCATCCGCAAAGCGGCGAATCAGGCACCGGATGCGCCGGTCGGCACGACCGCCATCCTCACCCCGCAACAACCGACGGGACGCATCGTGAAAATCGGCCTGCTCGTGCCGCTGACGGGCGATGCAGCCGCCGTGGGCAATGCTTTGCAGGATGCGGCGACGCTCGCCATCGCCGACCGTTACGGAACGAGCGCGGCAGCGGCGGATGAGACCCGCGTGGTGCTGGTGCCCAAAGACACGGGCGGTTCGCCCGAAATCGCCGCGGAAGCGACCCGTCAGGTGCTGGCCAGCGGCGCAGACCTCATCATCGGCCCACTCTTCAGCACGCAGGTGAAGGCCGTGGCCGATGTGGCGCGCCCTGCGGGTGTGAATGTCATCACCTTCTCCAATAATCCCGAAGTGGCGGGCGGCAACGTCTTCGTCTTCGGATTCCAGGTGGAACAGCAGGTGGAGCGCATCCTGAACTATGCGCTGAACCAGAATGTGCAGAACATCGCGCTGCTCGCGCCGAACAACCCTTATGGCCAGTCGGTGCAGAAAAGCGCGAAGCCGCTGCTGACCTCCAGCAATGCATTCGCGGCGGAAGCCTATTATAACCCCAATTCCACACCCACCACCGAGCTTGACCAGATCGCCGCGCAGAACGCCGTCGCTCCGCTGGGCGCAATCCTGCTGCCGGAGACCGGACAAAAACTGCAAGCGACCGTGAAAGGCTTGGCTGCCAAGGGCGTCGCCCAGCCGACCACCCGCCTGCTGGGCACGGGTCTGTGGGATGAAGCGGCCAACCTGCGTTCCGGCGTGTTGACGGGCGGGTGGTTCCCCTCCTCCCCGCCAGAGCGTTTCTCGGCCTATGAAAAACGCTTCAATAACTACTTCGGTTATGCCCCGCCGCGCATTTCCTCACTGGCTTATGACGCGGTGGCGCTGGCTGCCGCGCTGGTGTCGAACTCAGTGGAAACCAAAGTAGGCGTGGCCGCCATCACCGAAGAATCCGGCTTCGTCGGCCCAGTGAACGGCCTGTTCCGTTGCAAGCGCAGCGGCATCTGCGAACGCGGCCTTGCCGTGCTTGAAGTGACCGCCAAGGGCGCACGCGTCATCGACCCCGCACCCAGCAGTTTCTAACCTTCTTGTCGGAACAAGCACCATGAGAATCATCGCAGGTAAGCATCGCGGCAGACGCATCGGCATGAAGGATGATATCGACATCCGCCCCACATCGAGCCGCACGCGCGAATCCATCTTCAACATCCTCATGCACAATAATTTCGGGCTGGAGGGCGAGAACGTCATCGTCGGCAAACGCATCGTCGATATTTTCTGCGGCGCGGGTAGTCTCGGCCTCGAAGCCCTCTCACGCGGGGCGGAACACGTCACCTTCGTAGACCGCAATCCGCAATCCCTCGCTTTGGTGCGCGAAACCATCGCCACCTTCAAGGAAGAGGCCAACTCGGCCATCGTCCGCAGCGATTCCACCGCCCTGCCCAAAGCACCGCGCCCCTTCGACGTGGCTTTCGCCGATCCGCCGTATGATCAGGGCATGGCCGCCCCAGCGCTGACCTCCCTCCGCCAGAATGGCTGGCTGGAAAAGGATGCGATCATCGTGGTGGAAATTTCCGCGAAGGAACTCATCCAGCTTCCCGAAGGCTTCGAACAGCTTGACGAGCGGAAATATGGGAATTCGCGGGTTCTTATCCTAAGAAATCTGTGATTTTATTCTGCGCTCGCTGCGCGATATCCTGTCGCTCACATGGCGCGCCGCTTTGCGGGCTGAAGGCTCGCTTGGACTGCTGTCCTCGCTTAGTACCCTCTTCCCTTGCTTTGACCGGCCTGCTGGAAGGCGGTTTCGAGGAATTTACCCGCAAGGTTCAACCCCTGCGATGACAAGCGTTTGACGATGTCGCGCGAGTCCTGCAACAGCACCATCTGGCCGGAAAGATACGCCGTGTGGAGTTTGTCGAGTGCGGCGATCTCCGCATCCGCGCCTTTCATGGCGTTCTTGAGCAGCAACTGCGCCGCCGCCAGCTTCTCGCGCTTCTTCATGGATGCCTGATGGAGGATGGTCATCAGCTTATGGCGCAGGGTTTCGTTGTCCAAGTGGTTGATGAGTTCCTCCACCTGCTCTTCCCGCACATTCCCTTGTCCTTGTTCGAGCAACTTTATCATCTGTTCGATTTGGGCGAGGTCTTCCACCTCGCCATCCTTCGCGGCGACACGCGCTTGGAAATTCCTATCCACCGCTTCGGCGAAGAGCGCTGCGAAAAACACCGTATAACTGCGATATTGTGCCGACAAATTCGCTTTCACGTGCGGCGGCAGATGCGCCAAGGGCTTCTCCGTGCGGGTGGCGACCTGCTGGCTGGCGCCCATGACGGAAGAGCGATTCACTTTCGCCAGCGGTTTATCCTGCAAGAAACGCAAAGTGTTCAGGTCGAACGTCAGCCATTCGATGCACAGACGCGTGCGGGGCTGATACATCGCTTCAGGATGTTCGGTCAGCGCGCGCACGGCATCATGGAAATACTCGATGCGCGGGCGAAGGTCGCGGTCGTCCACGGTGATACGTGCCTCGGCCTCCACGGCGCGGATGTCCTCATAGGCACGGTGCATCAGCGCGATGAGCGCGTCGCGCCTGTCGTCCTTCCGTCCCGCCGATGTGCCTATCAATCTTGTCATGTTTACTCTGGCCGTTAAAACCGTTACATTCCGCCCAATATTGTCCGAAAAAGACAGTTTAGCGAATTCTGGAAATAACGCAAATGCCCCTTCCCCCCTCCGACACGCGAAAGCCGCTGGCGGTCTATGTCCACTGGCCGTTCTGCCTGTCGAAATGCCCTTACTGCGACTTCAACAGCCATGTGCGTGATAGCGTCGATCACAGCGCATGGGAAGCCGCGCTGGTGGCGGAAATCGCCCATTATGCGGCACTGCTGCCCGACCGCCGCGTGGATTCGGTGTTCTTCGGCGGCGGCACGCCATCGCTGATGCTGCCATCAACCGTGGCGGCGGTGCTGGATGCCATCGCCAAGCATTGGGAAGTGTCGCCAACAGTGGAAATCACGCTGGAAGCCAACCCCACCTCCAGCGAAGTGGAGAAATTCAAGGCATTCGCCAGTGCAGGCATCAACCGTGTTTCGCTGGGTGTGCAGGCGTTGGAAGAAGATGTGCTGCGCTTTCTGGGGCGCACCCATTCCGCCAGCCATGCGCTGAAGGCGGTGGAGATGGCGGCGACGCATTTCCCGCGTTATTCCTTCGATCTCATCTATGCCCGCCCGAACCAGACGGTGGCGGCATGGGAAGCGGAGCTGACCCGCGCACTGAAACACGCAGGCGATCACTTGTCGCTCTATCAACTGACCATCGAACCCGGCACGGCATTCTTTCATGCGCATGCGCGGGGTGACATCACCGAAATCGATGAGGACACCGCGGCGGAGCTGTATCTTGTCACGCAAAGCATCATGGAAAGCCACGGCCTTCCTGCCTATGAAACCTCGAACCACGCGCGCATCGGGCAGGAAAGCCGCCATAACCTCGCCTATTGGCGGTATCAGGATTATGTGGGCATCGGCCCCGGCGCGCATGGGCGCATCAGCTTAGAGCCGAACCTTGCGAAATCCATCCGCAACCTTTCGGGCGATGTGGCCACAGCGGGCACGGTCTGCGAACGCCACGCGGCAGCGAAGGAACAGCGCGTGAAACTGGCCACACAGGGGCTGAAAAGTCCGGAGAAATGGTTGCAAAAAGTGCAGGCGGAACAGCATGGACGCGAGGCGGGCACATTCGTGACGCTGGAGGAGCAAATCGAAGAACGCCTGCTGATGGGACTGCGCCTGAACGAAGGGATTTCTGCGGAATTGTTCCTGCAAGAAACAGGGCGGGAGCTGTATGATGTGTTGGACACACAAGCAGTCGCGCAACTGGTGGCCGAGGGGTGGCTGGAGGCGACGCCGGAACGCGTG
>VGDC01000164.1 GCA_016869895.1 Alphaproteobacteria bacterium | reverse complement strand
AACATATGAAACGGCAGGTCAACGTGCATACCCTCAAACAGCAGGTCACTGCCGCCGAGCGTGGCGGAAACGGTTTGGGAAGATAACCATGCCCATCTATGAACATATTCTGGAAGAGATGCTTTTCGAGGACAAGATTCCCGATCTGTCCATGTTCGGCCAGCAGATATTCGAAGACGATGCGCGCATCCTCGCCAAAGCGCTAGCGAAAGACCCAGAGTTGAAGACCCTCGACCTCGGGCGCGGCCAATTTGGGGATGCTGGTGCGAAGGCACTCGCCGAATCCCTCGCCACCAACACGCATCTTAAAACCCTGAACCTCAACACCAGCGGCATCACCGACGAAGGCGCGAAGGCGCTGGCGGAAGGACTGGCGAAGAACCAGACGCTTGAGAAGCTCGTGCTCTATTCAAACGACATCACAGATGAAGGGGCGATTGCCCTTGCCGATGCCTTAAAGCAGAACAACAGCCTGAAATCCCTCACGCTGGATTATAACCGCGTCGGCGAATCCGGCGCGCAAGCCATTGCCGATGCCATGGGGAAACACCCGCTCACCTCTCTTGGGCTGGGCGCAAACTGCCTTGGTGATGATGGCGCAGTCGCCATCGCCAAGGCCGGAAAATCCCTCGAAACCCTCACCCTTTTCCGCAATGCCATTGGCGACGAAGGCGCGGTCGCGGTTGCCGAGCATCTGTTCACAAAAGGCGTGTTGCAATCGCTGGACATCAGCACCAACAAAATCGGCGATGCGGGCGCGAAAGCGATGACCACCGCATTATCCGGAGGGAGCGCGCTGCAATCGCTCCTGCTGTCCTCCAACGCCCTTGGCGAAGAAGGCATGCAAGCATTCGCCGATTTCCTCGAAAAGCACGATACCCTTGCGTCGCTCTTTCTTGACAAAGCCTTCGCCAAACATACTAAGGGCATAAACCAAACCACCCACAAGAATATGATGCAGTTCACCCCTGCCGACGACCGGCTTTCCTTGGTGGTTGATCAGAATTCTGCGCGCAACAAAGCGCTATGCGAACGCCTCAGCCTTAATCCCCCCCACACCGTCGGCGACATTCTCATGGCGGGCGAAAGACTCGTCGCCATCCGCGACATCACCCGCCGTTATACCCGCGAATTCTCCCCAGCCCTCCCCGATAAAGTGGAGACTGCGCTCGCGAATCTGCCGGTTCTAAAGCCGGATTTTCTGGAAGATACGCTCACCACCCGCAACGAAAGCGGCCTGACCCCGCTCGACAATCCCGCCAGCTGGCGCGAAACAGACAAGCTTCTACCCTTCTTCGACAAAGCTTTCCTGCTGGACAACCAGAACCGTGACGGCGAACCATTACTCGCCAATGCCGTTTATGCGGGGAAATTCATGGAAGTGCTCACGCATCTGAATGCACAGGGAGAGCAGCTGACACCAAAGGATTTGCTGACAGAGGAAAAGACCCCCTCGCCACTGCTCGCATTCCTGACGGAAAAGGGGGAACTGGCGCAGCTTTTCACGCTGGAGAACTGGCGGGATCAATCTCCGCAATCGCTCCGCGTAACTTACGAAGCCTTGCCCGATGAAGGCAAAGCGCAAGTGCAGAATTTCCACTCCCTATCCCAGCAAGTGGCAGCTAACCGCGCCAGCACACAGGGTATAGGCCGCTTCATACGTTCTTAGCGGGTGCCCAGCGGCACGCCTTTCTTAGCTTCTTTGGTGGTTTCTTCGGAAGGTTTGTTCACGTTCCAGCCGCGCTTGTTCATGCATCGCGCGAATTGCGACACCAGCAGCACATGCTCTCTACCGGTCGGCATGGTGTTTCCGGGCGCGCCCGTCTGCTCGGCATATTCGCGGCATTCATCGCGGTCTTCCGCATACTGCTGCTGGATGTCCATGCCCTCATGGCCGCAGGCCGCCGTCGCCAGCAGCATCACCATACCCATACCCAACACACGCACGTTCATTCGGTCGCCCCTTTGCTTGGTCATTCGTCTTGCTTGCGGGTGAACTGCCGCAGTCCCACCTCATCAAGCATGATTTGCTCGCGACGGTCAACAGCTGCCTGCACCCGTTTATCAAAATTATCTTTGGTTATCTCATACTTCTTCAATTCCCCGAAGGCGGTGGCGATAAGTTCGCCCAGCTGCTCAAGCCGCATGTTGATCTGGATAACCTCTTGCACGATCGCCATCTGGCGTTCTTTCACCCGCAGTCCATAATCCTCCAGATATTTTGCCATCTCCATGCGCCCTTCGGCCAGCCTGCGCTCTTCGTTCATCTCGTTCTCTAAGCGCGTGAGGAGCGCGATGAGCTGCTCGCGCTGCTCCTCAAGCGTCGTCTGCTCGCGGCGCAATTCGTCGAGGTCTTTCTGCTGCATCTTGATGAGGGTCTTCATGCCTTTCATGGCCTATCCCCTATCTGCCCACCGGCACGTCGTCGCCTGTATAAGGCATTCCCAGAATGGCTGCCAACTGCTGATACCCATCTTCCAGCGAATGGCTTTCGGTCTTCCGCTGGCGGATGAAATTCTCCAGCGGCTCGTGGTATTGGATGGCCATATCCACTTCGGGGTCGCTGCCTCGGCGATAGGCACCAAGGCGGATCATCTCCGCCATATCATCATACAAGGCCATCAGCTGTTTCGCGCGGGTGACAAGCTGGTTCTGCTCTTCCGAGTTACAGCCCGGCATCATACGCGAAATGCTTTTCAGCACGTTGATGGCGGGGAATCGCCCACGCTGCGCGATGTTACGATCCAGCACGATGTGCCCATCAAGAATACCGCGCACCGTATCGGAAATCGGCTCGTTCGTGTCATCCCCCTCGACGAGTACGCTAAACAGCGCCGTCACCGAACCTTGCCCTGCAAAGCCCGGCCCCGCACGCTCCAGCAGCTTCGGCATTTCGGAGAAGACCGTCGGCGTATAGCCCTTGCTGGTCGGTGGTTCACCCGCCGAAAGGCCGATTTCACGCTGCGCCATGGCGAAGCGCGTCACCGAATCCATCAGGCACAGCACATCCGTCCCCTGCTCGCGGAAATATTCCGTCAATGCCATGGTCACATACGCCGCCTGACGGCGCATCAATGCCGATTCGCTGGAGGTCGCAACTACCACGACTGATTTCGCCAGGCCTTCTTCACCCAAGTCATCCTCGATGAATTCCTGCACCTCGCGGGAACGTTCGCCGATGAGGCCGATGACGCTGCATCCGACCTGCGAATAGCGCGCCAGCATGGACATAAGAACGGATTTCCCCACGCCCGAACCGGCGAAGATGCCCAGTCGCTGCCCACGGCAGCAGGAAAGGAAGGTATTGATGGCGCGCACGCCGAGGTCGAGTTTGCCGCCCACGCGCTGGCGCATATGCCCTGCGTTCGGTGCGCCGCGCAGCAGGTAAGCATCCCGCCCGCGTTTCAACGGGCCTTTGCCGTCGATGGGTTCGCCGAATGCATTGATGACCCGCCCCAGCCATGACGGGTCGGGGTATATCGACATTTCACTTTCCGTGATGACCACACGCGAGCCGGGGCCCACGCCCTCTGGGCTACCATAAGGCATCAGCAACACGCGGTCGTCGCGGAATCCCACCACTTCGGAAACCACGTCCTTGCCGTCCTTGGTCTTCACATGGCAACGCGCGCCCACGCTCACCCCTTGCGCGATGCCCGAGCATTCGATAAGCAGGCCGGAAACGGCGGTCACCCGCCCTTCCAACGTGAATTCCCGTAGTCGCTCGATTTCGGAGAGGATATGTTCCATGCGGTATGCGTCTGATTGGTTGGGGATATTTCCTGAAATCATAGCATATACCCGCGTGCGATACACGCTTTCTATACATTTTGTCTAACGCAGAATTCCCATGTTATTAAGTCAATGCTGCACCGCACATTAATAAAGGTTAATTTTTGGTGTATCGGCTGTTGAACGACGTTAAGGAATGGGGTATATTATTAAGAATCCGTTAAGGTTTGTTAACGGCAGAAATAAAGATTTCCCTGCGTTCTGCGCCTAAGCGCGACCTCCGCAGGGTGGACGGTGACTTAACCCTGAACTCACTAAGGTAGGTTTATGCGCGTATTGCTCGTTGAAGATGATCCGTCCACCGCAAAGGCGATTGAACTGTCGTTGGCCTCTGAAGGCATCATCTGTGACACCACCGAACTCGGCGAAGAAGGCCTTGAGATCGGCAAGCTCTACGATTACGACATTATCATCCTTGATCTGATGCTCCCCGATATGGATGGCTATGAAGTCCTCCGCCGCTTCCGCGCCGCGAAGGTCAACACCCCCATCCTCATCCTGTCCGGCCTCTCCTCGCCTGACCAGAAAATCAAAGGCCTCGGCTTCGGCGCCGACGACTACCTCACCAAGCCCTTCAACAAAGGCGAGCTAGTCGCGCGTATCCAGGCCATCGTGCGCCGCTCCAAAGGTCACTCCGAATCCGTCATCCGCACCGGTAAGATGACCGTCAACCTCGACACCCGCTCCGTCGAAATCAACGACAAACCCGTGCATCTGACCAGCAAGGAATACGGCATCATCGAGCTGCTTTCCCTGCGCAAAGGCTCAACCCTCACCAAAGAGATGTTCCTCAATCATCTGTACGGCGGCATTGACGAGCCTGAACTCAAAATCATCGACGTATTCGTCTGCAAACTCCGCAAAAAACTCGCCGCCCTCGCAGGCGAGAACTACATCGAAACCATCTGGGGCCGCGGCTACGTCCTCAAAGATACGGAAGAGAATCGTGTTGCAGCGCTTGCCGAATCGGCGCAAAAAAAAACGCCAGCTTAAAGACACTTAGATAAAAAAATGCGACAAAAAACCCGCCATTTCGGCGGGTTTTTTTATGCTTTTTTGGCATTTTTACGGATGAATCGCGCCGATTTCGAAGACGTTTTCGCTCTGCTCGAGTTCCAGCGTCACCCCTAAACTCTCAGCAAGACGGGCGGTGAAATAG
>VGDC01000163.1 GCA_016869895.1 Alphaproteobacteria bacterium | reverse complement strand
ATTCCGGCAACACCCGCTGGGAATCGTGTGGATAAAATTTCGCTCCGCACCATTTTTGTCACAATAGCGTCATACTTCGATGGTATATTGAACCTGTTTTCTTGCTTTTGTTCACTTCGTTGTTATTACGTTACCTCCTCTCCCCTGAGTCTGTAGGTCGCCACTGATAACACATTCGATAGAAATATCGGTTGTGAACTTAAGCTATGCGTTTCAGTTGGTCCAACCCCTCTGTTACGCGCTTGCTTCGCCCCTGACGTCACAATCCGTGTCGACAGGTTCGTTTGGAGAGATAAAACGCCATACTGGTGCTCTCCCCGTGTCTTAGAAAGGACACAATCATGAACGAGAAGCTCTTCTTCGCCCGCGCGCTCGCCGTCCGGACCTCGAAGTACTTCCTGCTGCTCGCCGCGCTCGCGCTCTTCGTCACCCTCTGGGTCGTCGTCGGCATCTTCGCGGTCATCGCCCTCGTCGCCTTCGCGCTCGCGATCTTCATCGTGACCAACGCGACCGCCGGCGCCTACGTGACCACGAAGTTCACCGCCTTCCTCGCCTGGGCCTCCTCCGTCCTGAACAAGGTCGCGCAGAAGATCCACGAGAAGGCCATCGAGATCCGGGACGACGCCAAGGCCAACGCCAACGCCTCGTTCCTCACCTCGATCGCCAAGAAGGAGAACGCGAAGATCGCCAAGGCCCAGCTCAACGAGCAGGACGCCGAGAAGAACGTGACCGACCTCATGCTCGCGCTCGAGATCGCCCACGAGATCCTCGCCGACCGCCGCGACGACACCGCCTCCGCCAAGGAGACCGCTGCCGCCGCCTCGCTCGCCGCCGCTGCCGCCCAGGAGATCGCCAACGCGCGCAACGCCAAGTGAGCCTCTTCGTCCACTGACCTCGGTCATCTGAACGAAAGACTCAGGGCCCACCAGAGATGTTTTCTTCCCTCGGGAAAAAAACCTCTCTCTGGTGGGCCTGCGTGTTTCTGGGGGGTGGTTTTTTGCGCTAGTTTTGTTCGCGCTGACGGGCGAATTTCTTAGAAGATTTCCTGCGGGGGATGTTTGCTGAAGAATTCCCAGAGCAGCTCCGTGGCGGGCACGGTGCTCGGCAAGGTCGAAGGATCGATATCATCCAGCTCGCCCTCTTTCTTCTCCGGCGGTTTCACGAATCCGCCCGGCCAGGTGTGGCCACCATCGGGCAGGGTATAAAGCCGCAAATCACGCTTCTCCGCGCAAAAGTAATTCACGGTGTTCTTATCGGGCTTGGAATCCTCCAGCGGGAAGGCGCGGCACATATTGGCCTTAATCCAGAAGTCCATCGCCTCTTTCACCGAAGCGTCCTGCACGGGTTTGTTGCCCAGTGCCGCGCGCCAGCCGCCTTTCGCCGCGCCGCCATCGAAGGGCACTTGCTCGTCATTCCGCGCATGGATGATGACCAGAGAAGGCCGCCCCAGCGGATTGCAGGATTCGGTGTTCATCGCCCCCGCCACCACGCCGACCGCCGCGAAGACATCCCCGGCATCGCAGGCAAGACGGTAGGACATCATGCCGCCATTGTCGAATCCGGTGGCGTAGATGCGGGTCTTATCGATATTCTCTTTTTTGCGCACATCGATAACCAACTGCTTGATGAATTCCGAATCAGGCACATCGGTGCGTGAGGCATAACCGCAGCATTTGCCGGCGTTCCAAGACGGCGAACGCCCTGTGCCTTCCGGATAGGCGACCACGAAATTCTCACGCTCGGCCATCTGGGTGAAGCCCGTCACCTCGGCGATAGCGCGCGCCGTGCCGCCCGCACCATGCAACACCACCACCAGCGGGCGGGGTTTATTGCTTTCGCGTTTGGGGACATAGAGATGATAGGTGCGCGGTTGTTTCTCGATGGTAAGGGTCTGCTTCACCCCCAAGAGCGGGTCGACCTTCGGCAGGGCAGGCTCGACGGGTTTCGGCGGGGTGGCTTTCACCTGCGGTTTGGTGATGTCAGGGTCGGCCTGCGCCGCGAGGGGCACGAGCATAAGAAGGGCGGCTATCAGCAATCGTTTCATGGCATTCACTCGATGACGAATTCGCGGTCGTGGTTCAACGAAGGAATGCGCCCACGCACGGCGCGCACCTCGTCCATATCGATCTCGGCGGTGATGACGCCCACGCCCTCACCCGCATCCGCCAATATCCGCCCCCATGGGTCGATGATGAGCGAGTGGCCGTAGGTCAGGCGTTTGCCCGGATGGGTGCCCCATTGGGCGGGGGCGAAGACGAATGCGCCATTCTCAATGGCGCGGGCGCGCAGCAACACATGCCAATGCGCCTCTCCTGTGACTTTGGTGAACGCGGCGGGCACGGCCAGCAAATCCGCTCCGGCCTTGGAAAGCTGGCGATAGAGATGCGGGAAGCGAATGTCATAGCAAATGCTCAAGCCCATCTTGCCCCATGGCAGTTCCACCAAGCGACCGCTCGCTCCGGGGCTTACGCGCTTGGATTCGCGGTAGGATTCGCCATTGGCCAAATCCACGTCGAACAAGTGGATTTTCTTGTAGAAGGTATGGATAGCCCCCGTGGCATCGAGCAACACGGAGGTGTTGTAGATGCGTCCGGCGTTCAGCTCATCCACCACCGCGAGGGAACCGATGAGAATCCACGCGCCGTATTGTTTCGCGATTTCCGCGCAGGCCAGCACGCCAGGGTGTTCTTCAGGGGCGATGACATCCTGATATGTGGGAATGCCGTGTTCCTCGATGAGGAAAGCGTTCTCCGGCAGGGCGATGAAATTCGCGCCTTTATCCGCCGCTTCGCGCACCAGCGGAATCACCTGCGCGACATTGGCGGCAAGATCATCCTGACAGTTCGACTGGATACACGCGGCAGTGAATTTCATAAAAGTCCCTTCCGCTCTCGCGGGCTGATGGCTCGCTCGGCCTACTGGCCTCGCCTCTCTACAACTCTGCTCGACATATTAATAGAGCATGGTAAAAACTATCTTAACAGAGGAAGCGCGCATGTCACAACCCAAAGCCCAGAACGACAACAAAAAACCGCGCTATGGTGTTCCGGTATCGCGCACATTCTGGGCGTTGTTCGGGTTATACGCCTTCCTCACCTTCCTGACCGCGCTGGAATTCGGCCTCGCCTGCACCGACGACGCGGGCAATTTCCCCATCCCTTCCATGGAAAGCTGGGCGCATCTGTCGCTGCAGACCTTCGCCGTGCGCGCGCTCTTCGGCATCATCGGCATGGGGCTGGTGCTGATTCTGTCGTGGCGGGTGCGGCATAATAAACCGCTGGTGATAAAGCTGTATATCGGCTTCGCGCTGGGGATGGGTTTGGTGGATGCGACTTTGCTAGAACATGGCGGCGGGGCGTATCTCTCCCAGTTCGTGCCGCAGCTGGAGGGCACTTTGTGCGCTGCACGCTCTCTGGCCTTTTCTTCTACGCCAGAATAGGTTATAACCGCTTTCCATTCTATTTTGGCAGGCGAAGATGTCCCGTTTCCTTGAATTCCTGAAATCCGATGTGATGCTGCTGGACGGTGCCATGGGCACGCAGATCCAAGCGGTGGATTTCGACGTGGAAAAGGACTACTGGGGCATGGAGAACTGCTCGGAAATCCTCGTGCTTTCCCGCCCCGATTTCGTGCGCGACGTGCACCGTAAATACTTCGCCGCCGGTGCGGATGCGGTGGAAACCAACACCTTCGGCGGGTCTGTGGTGACGCTCGATGAATTCGGCATCGGCGACAAGGCCGAGGAAATAAACATCCGCGCCTGTGAACTCGCCCGTGACGCGGCAGAAGAATTCGCCCATGATGGCCGCCCGCGCTTCGTCGTCGGTTCCATCGGCCCCGGCACGAAACTGCCCAGCCTCGGCCATATCGGCTATGACGCGCTGGAAGAAGGTCTGATTCCCCAAGCGCGCGGCCTCATCAAAGGCGGAGCGGATGCCTTCCTCATCGAGACGTGTCAGGATGTGCTGCAAATCAAAGCCGCCATCAACGCCTGCCGCGTGGCGATGAAGGACTTGAACGCCACCGTCCCCATCATGGCGCAGGTGACGATGGAGACCACCGGAACCATGCTGCTCGGCACGGATATCGCGGCGGCGGCGACCATCCTCCACGCGATGGACATCGACGTGATGGGCTTCAACTGCGCCACCGGCCCGCAGGAAATGGCCAGCCACGTGAAGTGGCTGGCGGAACACTGGCCGCACCTGATTTCCGTGCTGCCGAACGCAGGATTGCCGGAAATGCTCGACGGCAAAGTGCACTTCCCCCTCGGCCCCGACCAGATGGCCAAGTGGATGGAACGCTTCCTGAAGGAAGACGGCGTGAACATCATCGGCGGATGCTGCGGCACGAACGAGACCCACATCGCCGCGCTGGATGCCATGCTCCGCGCGCAAGAAAACGGCAAGCGTCGCCCTGCCCCCACCAGCCGCAGCCACCATTGGGTGCCGTCGCTGGCCTCGCTTTACAGCCAAGTCGAGTTGCGGCAGGAAAACGCGATTCTATCCATCGGCGAACGCTGCAACGCCAACGGCTCAAAGAAATTCCGCCTCGCGCAGGAAGCGCAGGATTGGGACACCTGCGTGGACATCGCCAAGGAACAGGTGCGCGAAGGCTCGCATACGCTGGATGTCTGCACGGCTTTCGTCGGGCGGGATGAAGTGGCGGATATGACCGCGCTGGTCTCGCGTTTGCGTGGCGAAGTCACCGCACCGTTGGTCATCGATTCCACTGAGCTGAACGTGCTGGAAGCAGCGTTCAAGCTGTATGGCGGCAAGGCGGTGCTGAACTCCATCAACTTCGAGGACGGCGAAGAACCCGCCCGCAAACGCATGGAACTGGCGCGGAAATTCGGCGCAGGGGTCATCGCGCTGACCATCGACGAAGAGGGTATGGCCAAGACCATCGAACGCAAAGTCGCAGTCGCCAAGCGGCTATATGACTTCGCCTGCGGGGAATATG
>VGDC01000162.1 GCA_016869895.1 Alphaproteobacteria bacterium | reverse complement strand
CGTTGCTGTAGTTCAACGCAGGAGTATAAGTCGGATTCGGGGTTTCGATGCAGGCGGTCGTGGCGAGGCTGAGGAAAAGCAGTCCAGTGGCAGAAAGGACAAAGCGGGAACGGGTCATACGGTTTTTGCTCCATGTTGGGTGAGGAAAGGTGTTTGGGCTTTCGCGTCCGGCGGGCGGATATAAACCGCTTCGGCAGGACGCGATTTTGCGAGGTTCGCTGCGGATTCGTGGCGCAGGAGTTGCGCCGCATATGCTCCTGCAAATTGTGCGTATGGTGGAGGGAATGGGATGGGAGCATCAGGAGTCAAAGTAAAATTCTGGACGCTGAATCCATCGGTTTTAGTGTCTATTTCTTCGAAGTTTATTGCGGAATATTCATTCAGAGCATGAATTCCGGTTTCGTTACGCTCAAAGCTCTGGCAATAGGCTTGGCCACGATAGGCATCGACCATGCAATGGGCTTTTGCTCCGGTCTCCGCCTGTGATAATGCGCTCCACGCGAAGGTTTCCAGCGTGGTGACGCCGATGACAGGGAGGTTGGCCGCGAGGGCAAGGCCGCGCGCGGCGGCGATGGCAATGCGGATGCCCGTGAACCCGCCGGGGCCGACGGTGACGGCGATGGCCGATAGCGTCTCGTAACCCCCGAGGGTATCACGCACCAGTTTATCGACATTGCCGACCAGAAACTGGGATTGCCGCATCGGCTCGCTGTCTACGAACAACGCCAGCAGTGCGCCGTCATCACCAATAATGGCGGCGGAAGCAGGGCCAGTGGATGAATCGAGGGCGAGCAGGGGCATGAAAGGCCTGTGAATTGACGGGGTAATCAAGAAACGCTAGATTCCTCTATTATACAAGCTATCCAAGAAAGTAAATCCATGACCGCATCCGTTTTAAAGAATGAAGCCTGCATTTCCTGCCGCAACACGGGCGCGCAACCACTTTCCCAAACCGAATCGCAGGAACTGCTTTCGCAGGTCGAAGGGTGGGAACTGGCACAAGATGGCAAGTGCATCCTCCGCCGCCTGAAGTTCAAGAATTTCCGCGAGGCGCTGGCTTTCGTGAACAAGCTGGGCGAAGTCGCTGAAGCCGAGAAACATCACCCTGACATCACCTTCGGGTGGGGATATGCCGAGATAGTCTACACCACCCATGATGTGGGTGGTCTGCACCGCAACGACTTCATCTTAGCCGCAAAGACGAATGCGCTTCTGGAAGCATAAAAAGAGCTACTTTTTCCAGAATCCTTGGGCTAGAATCAGGTAACAAATAACGAGAGCCCCGTTGACCGCACCTAAAAAGAAACTCTACATCAAGACCTACGGTTGCCAGATGAACGTCTATGATTCGACGCGAATGGCCGATGTCTTGGCTCCCATCGGTTTCGAGGCGGTGGATTCACCCAATGGCGCGGATATGGTCATCCTCAATACCTGCCACATCCGTGAAAAAGCCGAAGAGAAGGTCTATTCCGACCTTGGTCGCATGCGAAACCACAAGCGCGACAAGGAAAAAGCCGGCGATGGCAAGATGCTTATCGCGGTCGGTGGCTGTGTCGGGCAGGCGGAAGGTGCGGAGATTATGCGCCAAGCGCCTTATGTGGACATCGTGCTCGGCCCCCAAAGCTACCATAAACTGCCCGATATGGTGCAGATGGCCTACCGCGATGGCGGCGGAGTCGTTGACCTTTCCTTCCCAGAACTCGACAAATTCGACAATCTCCCCGCGCCATCCGCTGCCACAGGCCGCAGTGCCTTCCTTGCGGTGCAGGAAGGTTGCGACAAATTCTGCACTTTCTGCGTCGTGCCCTATACCCGTGGTGCGGAATATTCCCGCCGTGCGGATGATGTGCTTTCCGAAGCGAAAGCCTTGGTCGCCGCAGGTGTGATGGAACTGACGCTGCTCGGCCAGAACGTGAATGCCTATCACGGCGTAGGGCCGGACGGTAAAGACTGGTCGCTGGCGCGCCTCATCTCAGCTTTGGCGAAAATTCACGGGTTGGAGCGTATCCGCTATACCACGTCCCACCCGCGCGACATGAGTGACGACCTCATCGCCCTCCATGGCTATGAGAAAAAGCTGATGCCTTACCTGAATCTGCCAGTGCAAGCGGGTTCTTCGAATATCCTCAAGCGCATGAACCGCAAGCATACGGCGGAGGAATATCTTTCCATCATCGAGCGCGTGCGCGCCGTGCGCCCAGATATTGCATTGTCCTCCGATTTCATCGTCGGCTTCCCCGGTGAGACGGATGCGGATTTCAACGCCACCATGGCTCTGGTGGAGACTGTAGGGTTCGCGCAGGCCTTCTCCTTCAAATACAGCCAACGCCCTGGCACGCCAGCGGCGGATCATGCCGCGCAGGTGGATGAAGACGTGAAGCAGACCCGCCTAGAACTGCTGCAAGGCTTGCTGAACCGTCAGCAAGCCGCATTCAATCGCAGAACGGTCGGTAAGCGCGTGCAAGTGCTGTTCGATAAGCCCGGGCGGTTTGAAGGCCAGCTCATCGGCAAGACCGAGTATCTCCAGTCCGTCCACGTCAAAAATGCGGCGCATCTGATGGGACAGCTGGTGGATATCGACATCACCGATGCGAATAACGCAAGCCTGACCGGTGTATTGCCGGAGCAGGGGAGTGACGTGCCTCAAACCTATATCCCTGACCATAAAACAACCCCTTCCGAGGAGAGACTGCATGGCGTCTGATGCGAAGAAAAAACCATCGCTTAAGGGAAAAACCAAAGCCGACCTTAAAAAAGGGTTGCCCAAGGTCAGCCTGATGAAGCCCGACACCATCAATCTCGCGTTCGATAACAACGCATATCTTGTTTCTCTCTTCGGTGAGCAGGACGAGAATCTCACGAAAATCGAGAAGGCCTTCGGCATCAGTGCCGTGTCGCGCGGCAATATCGTTTCGCTGACTGGCGCAGCGCAAGCCGTTCAATCCGCACGCACCGTGTTGGAATCCCTCTATGCAAAACTCAAGAAAGGCGAAGACGTCGCATCCGGTGATGTGAATGCGGCGATTCGAATGGTCAGTGATATGTCCGGTGAAGTGAAAGAAGAGACCAAACGTGAGAAGATGACCAACCTTGCGGGGGGCATCTCCATCAAAACGCTTAAAAAGACCATCGTGCCTTATTCCCACTCTCAAGGTGCATATATCAAAGAGCTTTATGAGCGCGACCTTATTTTCGCCCTCGGCCCTGCGGGAACGGGGAAGACCTATATCGCCGTGGCGAAAGCGGTGCATGCGTTCATCAACAAAGAGGTCGAGCGCATCATCTTGTCCCGCCCTGCCGTTGAGGCTGGCGAAAAACTCGGTTTCTTGCCCGGTGATTTGAAAGAGAAGATCGACCCGTACCTGCGCCCGCTGTATGACGCGCTGTTCGACATGCTGCCCGCCGAAAAGGTGACGCAGTACATGGAATCCGGCGAAATCGAAGTCGCGCCGCTGGCCTTCATGCGCGGTCGTACCCTCGCGAATGCCTATGTGATTCTCGATGAGGCACAGAACACCACGCCCACCCAGATGAAGATGTTCCTGACCCGTATGGGTGAGAATTCGCAGATGGTCATCACGGGCGATTTGTCGCAGTGCGACTTGCCGCGCGATATTTCGTCGGGCTTGCGTGATGCCATCCAGAAGCTGGAAGGCGTGGAAGGCATCGGCGTCATCCGCTTCAATGAAGAGGATGTGGTGCGCCATAAACTAGCGGCGCGTATCGTCAAGGTCTATGAAGAATGGGATCGCCGCAAGGGCAAGCCCGCTGAAGGCCGCGAGTGAGCATGACTTTCAGCGTTCTGGTCGAGGATGATGGCTGGCTGAAGGCCGTCGGTGCGGATATCGAGGCTTTGGTGGAGCGGGTTTGCCGTTTGACGCTGGAGCGCGCGCCGGTGCTGGATGTTCTGCTGGCCGGTGAACGGGCGAGTCTGTCCCATAGCGTCGTGTTGACCGATGATGCCAGCATCCGCGAGATGAACAAGCAATTCCGCACAAAAGATAAAGCGACGAACGTCCTCTCTTTTCCCGCGTATGAAGATGTGGCGGAGCTGAAATCCGCCCTTGCCATGCCGCTCGATGCCGCGATGCTGGAAGATACCGCCTATATCGGCGATATGATTCTCGCGCGGGAGACGATTGAACGGGAAGCCAAAGAGCAGGAGAAGACTTTCCGTGACCATTTCAGCCATTTACTGGTGCATGGCACCCTGCATCTTTTGGGGTATGACCACATGACTCCCGAAGAGGAGCAGGAGATGGAATCGCTGGAGATAAGCATTCTTCGTGAGCTTTCCATTGCCAACCCCTACGAGTGATGTATAATTCTGAGTTCTGGTATAACTATTTACAGAAGAGCCATGGAGCCCCACAGTAAAAGCGCGACCGCGAGACGCGAGACGAATCTCTCCCGTGAATCTGAAGATTCAGCCCCTATAAAGGCACCCCAGTCGAAAGACACTCTTTCTACCGTTTTGAAAGCCGACACCTCTGCCCCTCAGGCAGAGCATTCTGCGCCGCCTTCATTCTTGCAGGCCTTGGGCAACTGGTTCCGTGGTAATAATGCGGATGCCGCCGTGGAGGAGGCTCCCAAAGAAACGACCCTCAAAGAAACGTTGCAATCCCTCATCGCCGAGCATGAGAAGGAAGGCCAAGAGCTTGTCATCGTTCCCGAAGAACGCAATATGCTCAGTAATATCCTGCGTTTCGGCGAGATGACCGTCAGCGACATCATGATTCCGCGACCGGACATCGTGGCGGTGGAATATTCCGTTTCCCTTGAAGAATTGAAGCAGCAGGTGGTGCGCGAGCAGCATTCCCGCATGCCTGTATATAAAGAGAACCTCGACAACATCGAGGGTTTTCTGCACATCAAGGATTTGGCCGTTCAGGTGTTCGAAGGTAAGCCTTTCTCCATGGAAACGAGCATCCGCCAGATCCTCTTCGTGCCGCCGTCCATGCGGTTGATGGATTTGCTCATCAAGATGCGTCTCTCCAGC
>VGDC01000161.1 GCA_016869895.1 Alphaproteobacteria bacterium | reverse complement strand
TAAAGTGCTCGGCCCACGTGGTCTGATGCCGAACCCCAAACTCGGCACCGTGACCATGGATGTCGCTGCCGCTGTTAAGGCCGCGAAAAGCGGTCAGGTTGAATTCCGCGTCGAAAAAGCGGGCATCATCCATGCGGGTATCGGTAAAGCAAGCTTCGAAGACAAAGCGCTGGTGGAAAACATCAAGACGCTGGTCGATGCGGTGAGCAAAGCCAAGCCATCGGGTGCAAAAGGCGCCTACCTGAAAAAAGTCACCTTGTCCTCCACCATGGGTGCGGGCGTTGAAGTGGATATCGCGTCCTTCGCTGCATAAGCGCCGGATGACAACGAGTTAGCGGAGAAAAGACCGTGGAAAAAGCGAAGAAAAAAGAGTTGATCGATTCGATGAACGCCTCCTTTGGTGAAGCGGGTATCGTCATCGTGTCCCACTATAAGGGACTCACGGTCGCTCAGGCGGACGAACTGCGTGGCAAAGTCCGCGCTGCCGGCGCCACCTATAAAGTGACCAAGAACCGTTTGACCAAGCTGGCCCTCGCCGGTACGTCCTATGAGCAGCTCGGCGAGCTGTTCACCGGCCCGACCGCTGTGGCTTATGCGAACGACGACCCCGTCAGCGTCTCCAAAGCCCTGACCGAATTCGCCAAGAAGAACGAAGCTTTCGTGATTCTCGGCGGTGCGCTCGGCTCCACTGCGCTGAAACCGAAAGACATCGAAGCGCTGGCTACTCTGCCTTCGTTGGATGAAGTGCGTGCGAAACTCGTGGGCCTGCTCAATGCACCCGCGACCCGCATCGCCGGCGTACTGCAAGCTCCTGGTGGTCAGGTGGCTCGTGTTATTGGTGCCCACGCCCGTCAGGGTTGATCGGCTGCCGATTTTGAATTTTTGTAATGTGAATGCATAACCAGAGGTAAATTAACAATGTCTGCAAATCTCGAAAAAATCGTTGAAACCCTGTCCGCTCTCACCGTTATCGAAGCGGCTGAACTGTCCAAGCTGCTCGAAGATAAGTGGGGCGTTTCCGCTGCTGCTCCTGTTGCAGTAGCTGCTGCTCCTGCTGCTGGTGGCGCTGCTGCCGCTTCTGAAGAGCAGACCGAATTCACCGTGATCCTGAAGGATTCCGGCGACAAGAAAATCAACGTCATCAAAGAAATCCGCACCATCACCGGTCTGGGTCTGAAAGAAGCGAAAGACCTCGTTGAAGGCGCGCCGAAAGAAGTTAAAGCTGGCGTCAGCAAAGACGAAGCTGCGAAAATCAAGAAAGTACTCGAAGAAAACGGCGCTGTCGTCGAAATCAAGTAATTTCGGATATTCTGCTATCACCGGAGAGTCGTTCGTCGGCTCTCCGGTTTTAGCGTCTCTTGCTTCCGGTTGCAGACCTTTGCTTTTTGAACCTGCTTCCGTTTGATGCTCACACGATAGCTGCTTTCCCCTTCCGCGAAGGGTATGTAAAGAGCCGGTGCTGTAGGTCAATGACATAAAAAAGTATTCGTTCAGGGAAGAACGGCACGTTTTTTCGAAAATTTCTTCGGAAAAGCGCGGTCGCTTCCCCTTCGTCGTAAGCGGGTATCCAAACGCTTGCGGCAACAGGGTAAACTCCATGCTGCGCGCAGTTGCCGGCGCACAGATGGGCAAACACTAGTGAGGGCTAATCGCCATGGCGCAGACCGCTGCTAAATCCACCCACAGCTACACCTCCCGCAAGCGCATCCGCAAAAGCTTCGGAAAAATCCCCGCAGTCACCACGCTGCCGAACCTCATCGAGGTCCAGAAAAACTCCTACGACCAGTTCCTGCAGAAAGACGTGCCCGCTGACAAGCGCACCGTCTCCGGTCTGCACGCCGTCCTGAAGTCCGTCTTCCCGATCAAGGACTTCGCAGAGACCGCGACGATGGAATACGTCCGTTATCACTTCGACCGCCCCAAATATGACGTGGAAGAATGCCGCAGCCGTGGCATCAACTTCTCCGCTGCGCTGCGCGTCACCCAGCGTCTGATCGTCTGGGAAGTGGACGAAGACACCAGTGCCCGCGAAATCAAAGACATCAAAGAGCAGGACGTCTACATGGGCGATATCCCGCTCATGACCGAGAACGGCACCTTCATCATCAACGGCACCGAGCGCGTGATCGTGTCGCAGATGCACCGTTCGCCCGGCGTGTTCTTCGACCACGATAAAGGCAAGACCCACAGCTCTGGCAAGTTCCTCTACTCCGCGCGCATCATTCCTTACCGTGGCTCCTGGCTCGACTTCGAGTTCGACCCGAAGGACATCGTGCACGTGCGCATCGACCGTCGCCGCAAACTGCCGGTGACCACCATCCTGCGCGCCCTTGGTTTCGACAACGAAGCCATCCTGAGCACCTTCTACAAGACCGACCTTTACTCCAAGAACAAAAAAGGCTGGTCCATCCCCTTCAAGCCTGAGAGCTGGAAAGGCGTCAAGCCGACCGAAGACCTCGTGGACGCGAAGACCGGTAAGGTCGTTGCAGAAGCAGGCGCGAAGCTGACCCCGCGCGCACTCAAGAAACTGGCTGAAACCACCGACTCGCTGCTGCTCGGCAAGGACTTCCTCATCGGCAAATACGCCGCGCAGGACCTCATCGACAGCAAGACCGGTGAAATCTTCGTCGAAGCCGGTGACGAGCTGAAGGAAAGCACCATCAACGCGCTGGAAGAAGCGGGCGTCAAGGAAATCCCTGTCCTCGCCATCGACCATGTGAACGTCGGCGCGTACATCCGCAACACCCTCGCTATCGACAAGAACACCAGCCGCGAAGACGCGCTCATCGACATCTACCGCGTGATGCGCCCTGGCGAGCCGACCACCGAAGAAGCGGCGGAAGCCCTCTTCCAGAGCCTGTTCTTCGAAGCGGAGCGCTATGACCTGTCCGAAGTCGGCCGCGTCAAGATGAACGCCCGCCTGAATCTGGAAATCGGCGAAACCGTCGGCATCCTCACCAAGGAAGACATCGTCGAAGTCATCCGCACCCTCGTGCAGCTGAAAGACGGCGTCGGCGAAGTGGACGACATCGACCACCTCGGTAACCGCCGTGTGCGTTCCGTCGGTGAGTTGATGGAAAACCAGTTCCGCATCGGTCTGCTGCGCATGGAGCGCGGTATCATCGAGCGCATGAGCTCGGTCGATATCGACACCGTGATGCCCCACGATCTCGTGAATGCCAAGCCTGTTGTGGCCGCTATCCGCGAGTTCTTCGGCTCTTCCCAGCTGTCCCAGTTCATGGACCAGACCAACCCGCTGTCCGAAGTCGGCCACAAGCGTCGTCTTTCTGCCTTGGGCCCTGGCGGTCTGACCCGCGAACGCGCAGGCTTCGAAGTGCGTGACGTTCACCCGACCCACTATGGCCGTATCTGCCCGATCGAGACCCCTGAAGGTCCGAACATCGGTCTGATCAACTCCATGGCGACCTATGCGAAAATCAACAAGTACGGCTTCATCGAAAGCCCGTACCGCAAAGTGGTCGATGGCAAAGTCGGCAGCGAAGTGTTCTACCTCTCCGCGATTCAGGAAGGCAAGCACACCATCGCTCAGGCGAACGCGACGCTCGATAAGAACGGCAAGTTCGTCGACGACCTCATCAGCTGCCGTCAGCACGGTGAATTCGTCATGTCCACCCCTGACCAGATCACCTACGTCGACGTATCGCCTAAGCAGCTCGTCTCCGTGGCCGCCGCGCTCATCCCGTTCCTTGAGAACGATGACGCGAACCGCGCGCTCATGGGTTCGAACATGCAGCGTCAGGCTGTTCCGCTGCTCGTCACCGACGCACCTTTAGTCGGTACCGGCATGGAGCATATCGTTGCTAAGGACTCCGGCGTAGCGACCTCCGCTCGCCGTGGTGGTGTGGTCGATCAGGTCGATGCGACCCGTATCGTTATCCGTACCTCCAACGAGGAAGATGTGACCTCTCCGGGCGTTGACATCTACAACCTCCAGAAGTTCCAGCGTTCCAACCAGAACACCTGCATCAACCAGAAGCCGATCGTGAAGGTCGGTGACGTCATCCAAGCCGGTGACATCATCGCTGACGGTCCATCCACCGAACTCGGTGAATTGGCTCTGGGTCGCAACGTGCTCGTCGGCTTCATGCCATGGAACGGTTACAACTTCGAGGATTCCATCCTGATCTCCGAGCGTATCGTGAGCGAAGACGTGTTCACCTCTATTCACATCGAAGAATTCGAAGTGATGGCGAGAGACACCAAGCTTGGCCCTGAAGAGATCACCCGCGACATCCCGAACGTCGGCGAAGACGCGCTGAAGCACCTCGACGAAGTGGGCGTTGTCCACATCGGCGCGGAGTTGAAGCCTGGAGACGTATTGGTCGGTAAAGTCACGCCGAAGTCCGAATCCCCGATGACCCCGGAAGAGAAACTCCTCCGCGCCATCTTCGGTGAAAAGGCTTCCGATGTGCGCGATACCTCCCTCCGTCTGCCTCCCGGATTCTCCGGCACGGTGGTCGGCGTGCGTATCTTCTCGCGCCGTGGCATCGAGAAGGATGAACGCGCTCTGGCAATCGAACGCGCAGAAATCGAACGTCTTGCGAAAGATCGTGACGATGAACGCGCAATCGTCGAGCGTTACATCTACGGTTCCCTGAAGCAGACCCTGCTTGGTAAAACGGTCATCACCGGCCCTAAAGGCCTGAAGGCGAAGACCAAGCTTACCGAAGACGTCCTGAGCGAATACGCGAAAGGTGTCTGGTGGCAGATCGTCGTGGAAGATTCCGCTGCCATGAACATGGCCGAGAACCTGAAGCGTCAGCTGGATGACGGTATCGCCCGTCTCAACACCTGGTTCGCCGAGAAGGTCGAGAAGGTGCAGAGCGGTGACGACCTCCCCCCCGGTGTTCTGAAGATGGTCAAAGTCTTCGTGGCGGTGAAGCGCAAGCTGCAGCCCGGTGACAAAATGGCAGGTCGCCACGGTAACAAAGGGGTTATCTCCCGCATCGTTCCCGCGGAAGATATGCCTTACCTCGAAAACGGTCAGCCCCTCGATATCGTGCTGAAC
>VGDC01000160.1 GCA_016869895.1 Alphaproteobacteria bacterium | reverse complement strand
CTGGAGACCGAAGCCGAGCTGGAACTCAAGACCCGCAACCGCTATTTCAAGCTCATCAGCAAGATCGAGCAGGCGCTGCGCCGCATTGAAGACAAATCCTACGGTTATTGCGAAGAGACCGGCGAACCCATCGGCATCCGCCGTCTGGAAGCCCGTCCCGTTGCCACCCTGTGCATCGAAGCACAGGAGCGCCACGAGAAGATGGAACGCCAGTACACCGACGAAGACTAAAAACGTCACATAAGACGCGAAAAAGGGAGCCATTTGGCTCCCTTTTTTTATGACATTTTGCGTGTTTTAGAGCGGTGGGGCGGAGACTTTCTCCTGCGTGGCCTCGATGGTCGCACGGTTGCGCTTTTGCTGCGCCGCCAGTTCCTGCGTCACGTCCTTAGCCTTCTCCGGTGTCATCGCCGCAAGGACTGGCGCGACCTTACGCTCGCTCATCCGCCCCGCCACCATCAACAGCACGTCCATATCCATCTCGTCGAAGATACGCGCCGCATCCTTTGGCTTCATGGCTTCATAAATCTTCACAAGGCTAGTGATTTTGGTCTCTTCCTCTTTGTTCTGGACGACCAGCATGCCCTTCACCTCTTCGCTGAGGCTCTTCAGCTCGTTCAGCTTGGTGTCGATGTTCTGCTCGGTCGCCTGAAGCATTTTCTCTCGCAGGGCGACTTCGCGCTCCAGCTGCTCGATTTTCTCGCGGCGGGCGGAAAGGTTCTCCAGCACACCCAACTCACGCTTATTATACCCCTGCTCGACGGGCACATCCATGCCCTGCCCTGCGGGCGTGGGCGCGGGGGCTTCGGTGGAGGCTCCGGGTGGCAACTCCGGCTTTTTCGCTTCGCCGCCTTCCCCATGCGCATCTTCGGCTGGCGCTTCCTCTTTCGCCTCTGATTCCTCGTCCGCTTTTTCTTCAGCCTTCGGCGCGTCTTCCTTTGGGGCTTCCTGCTGCGCGAGCACGGGTTCGGCGAAGAAGGCATCGCTGATATCGCGCCCGTTCTGATAAATCTCCACCATCTTGAGAGTGAGCAACAAGGATGCGGCGGTGACAGTCATCGGCAGAAGACGGAACAACGGGCGCGCGGGCTTGCTCGACTGGGTGAGCACGGGTGTGCCGACCCGACGGCGCGGAGCCTGCTGCTGTTTCTTCTTCGCTTTTTTCCTGGCTGCCACGGGCTTGTCTCATGCTACTCAAGGGTTAGGCTATCGGCTTCAACGCCCTGATTTCAGGGAATCGAGCAATTCCTGCTCCGCTTTCGAGCGGATGCGTGTGTTCGGCTTCGCATCGCCGGGTTTCGCAGGTGCGTTTCCGGCGGGATTGTTACGGTTGGCCATCTGCTCCAGCACCGATTCCAACGAAGCGGTATTGCGCGAAGTGGGCTGCTGGGCGCGCTCCGCCGCGTTGCGGGCGGGGGCGGCAGGTTCGGGCGCGGGCGCGGCCTTGGCGGCATTCTGCGAGAGCGCGCTGCGCCCGCCTTTCAAACCCGTTTCCAGCTGGTCAGCCATCTTGGTGCCGCGCTCGATCATGAAGGAAAGGTCATCGGCGATCATGTTGGCGGTGTCGAGCTTCTCTTTCAGCACCACATCGCTCTTGCGCGCCGCTTCCTTCAATTCATAGATACTGGAGGAGGCGCGCTCGATGGATTGGTCGAATTCTGCGAAAAGCTTGGCCATCTCACTACGGCTGTCCTGCAAGACGCGAATGTTGGTGTTCAGCGTGCGGCAATAGACGATGACGGCGACAAGGAGCGCGGCCAGCGCGATATTGGCGAACATCGAGAGGATTTCTATCATGCCCCATACTCCATTATGTAAGTGACTCCTTCGCGCTTTCACTGACCGGACGACTGAGTTTGATGGCCACTTTATCCTCAACGCGGCCAAGGCTGCCTTGGGTCAAATCCACATCGCCGCATTTCAGGACGATCTCATCTTCCGGCTTGCAATTCAGGATGACCGTGGTGCCGACCTTGAATTGCATGATTTCGCCCAGTTTCATTTCGGTCTCGTGCATGACGGCCTGAACGGCGATGTCCGTATGGCGCACTTCTTTGCCGAAGTGGGAGTTCCACACGATGTCCTGACCGAAGTTCTCCCCCGTGAACATCTGCAACAGCAGCTCGCGGATGGGCTCCAGCGTGGCATGGGGCAAGAGGATGTCGAGGTTGCCGCCGCGGTCTTCCATCTCGATGCGCAGGCGCACCAGCAGCGCGGCGTTGGCATTGCGTGTGATGGTGACGAAGCGGGGGTTTGTTTCCAAGCGGTCGAATTTGAATGTGGCGGGGCAGATGGGGTCGAAAGCGGCGGAAAGGTCGCTCAGCACCACTTCCACCATGTTCTTCACGATGTCCTGCTCGATAGTGGTATAAGGACGGCCTTCGATGCGGATGGGGCGTTTGGTACGGCGACCGCCGAGCAATAAATCCACCGTGGAATAGATCTGCGAGGAATCGACGGTGACCATGCCGTAATTCTCCCACTCGACAGCGCGGAAGACGACCAGAAGGGCGGGAAGCGGAACGGAATCGAGATAATCCCCGAAACGCAGCGAGGTCATCGATTCGATGCTCACCTCGACGTTATCGGACATGAAATTGCGGAGGGAAGTGGCCATCATGCGCACCAGACGGTCGAACACGACCTCCAGCATCGGCAGTTTCTCATAGGCCATCAAGGCCTTATCGAGAATCGCATGGATGCCGGAATTCTTATTCGCGCCGGAGTCGTCGTCGTAATCGAAGCCGAGGAGGCTATCAATCTCGTCTTGGTTCAGTACGCGGCGTTCTGCTTCGTCGCCAGCTTCCTGCTTATCGTTTTCGTCTTCTGCGGCCATACATACCCGATTGGGAACGGGCTGTTCCCTTCATGGTTTCAATCATCCCTATTGTTCAGGAATTTCCGCGCAAATGCAATAGGCTGAAAATGCCTAGTAGAGGTATTTTATGTAGGCGTTGCGCGACGGACGCAAAAAACGGCTTACTGCACCAGAATCTCGTTGAAGAGGATATTCTGCACCTTCACGGGCGAAAGGCTCTTGTTGGCGCGCGCCAAAAGCTCCTCACGCAAGCGATACATGCCCGCAGAGCCGGAAAGGTCGCTGGCGCGCAGGTCACGCAGATAGGTATTGAAGTGATCCTGCAACACGGGCAGACGCTCCTGCGCCACGAGGGAATCCGCCTCGCTGCCCAGCACAAGCGTCACCTTCATCTTCACATAGCTGGTCTGGTTCGAGGCCGAGCTGAGGTTCACGAGGAATTCCGGCAGGTTATAATAGATGGTCTTCGCCGCCGTGGATGCGGGAGCAGCACCGTGTTCGCCGCCTTCGGCATGTTCGCCTTCGGCAGGGGCTTCACCTTCCACATGCTCTTTCTTCATGCCGGGAATCAACCCCATGAAATAGGCCGCAGCACCGCCGCCGCCCAGAAGCAATACGCCGAGGATGATGAAAATCAGCTTCTTCTTGCCGCCTTTGGAGCCATGCTCCTCATCGTCGTGATCACCCTGCTCGATTGCGTCTGACATATTGTTCACCCTAGGCTTATGCGTATTGGAAGGAATATCGGGGCTTTCTTTTTAATACAAAAGGTTTCCCCCCGCAACCTTTTGCCGACCACTCCATCGGCATATTTCACACAGCGACCCGGCAAAATCGACGGGGCATCCAAATCTACCCAGCCCAAACGCCACCGTTTTATCTGTATATGCTATTGTTTAGAATGCATAAAGTGATTTTGGCACGCTCCGTGCATTGATAGTTGCGAGACGACCCAACCGACCAAGAGGACACGACCATGGATAACGGCATATATGTAGCGCTTTCCCGCCAGATGGGTTTGTTCCGTGATATGGACGTCACCGCGAACAACATCGCCAACGCCAATACCGTAGGCTTCGGCGGCGAGAAGGTCATGTTCGACGATTTCCTCGTGAAGACCAGCCCCGATGGTGGCCCGCGCACCGCATTCACCAATGACTTCGCTTCCTACCGCAACCTCGCGGAAGGCCCCATGAAAGTCACCAGCAACCCGCTGGACGTGGCCATCAGCGGCCCCGGTTATTTCGCGGTGATGACCCCGCTCGGCGAGCGCTACACCCGCGCTGGTAACTTCCAGCTCGATACCGACGGCACGCTTGTCACCCCTGAAGGTTATCAGGTGCTCGACGAAGGCGGTCAGCCCATCCAGTTCGAGCCACAGGACAAGGAAATCGCCATCGGTCAGGCCGGTGACATCGTGGTGGACGGCGCTCCACGCGGAAATCTCGGCGTGTTTGAATTCGCCAATCCCCAGCTGATGGAGCGCACCGGTTCGACGCTTTATAAAGCCGACGGTCTGGCGCAGCCCGCCGCCGCATCCCGCGTGCTCCACGGCACGCTGGAAGGCTCGAACATCAGCCCCGTGATGGAGCTGACCCATATGATCAAGGTGCAGCGCGGGGTGGGCAGCACCGCCAAGCTCATCGACGCGCAATATGAATTGACCCGCAAAACTGCGGATACCTGGGCGAAATCCCAGTCTTAACCGAACATAAAGCATCCTAAACAGGAGACACGACCATGAGATCTTTGAACATCGCAGCCACCGGCATGCAGGCACAACAGACCAATATCGACGTCATCTCGCACAACTTGGCGAACATGACCACCACCGGTTACAAACGCAACCGCGCGGAATTCCAGGACTTGATTTATCAGAACCTGCGCCGTGTGGGTGCGAACTCCTCCGATGCGGGCACCATCGTCCCCACCGGTGTGCAGATTGGTCTGGGTGTCAAGACCGGTGCGGTTTCCCGCACCCATGAACAAGGCACGCTGACCGGCACCGAGAACCCGCTGGACGTGGCCATCAACGGCAAAGGCTTCTTCGTCGTGGAAATGCCCGACGGCACACAGGCCTACACCCGTGACGGTCAGTTCCAGATCAGCCCGGACGGCGAAGTGGTGACCAAGGACGGTTACCTCATCTCGCCGAACATCGTCATCCCTGATGACGCGGTGAGCATCTCCATCAGCGCGGAAGGTCAGGTACAGGCCACGCTTGACGGCCAGA
>VGDC01000159.1 GCA_016869895.1 Alphaproteobacteria bacterium | reverse complement strand
AGTGAGGGTTACAGTCTCGCTGCTTTCGGTCGCTGGCTCATTGGAAACGGGTGCGGCATCAGCGGCGGCGGTGGTGGTTTCAGCCGGCTCATCGCCACTGCCGAAGCCCAGCCATGGCAGATATTTCTGGCCGAAGCTGCGGTTATCCTTGGGGGATGGATTCGCGGTGGCGACTTCTACAGGTTCAGCGGCGGAGGGCGCAGCAGCGATTTCGTCAACCGGTTGCAGGTTGGTCGCCTGTGGGGCGGCGGGTTCGAAGACGCGCGGGGTCACAGGGCGGCTGGCGACATTCACCGGAGCCACATTCTCTTCCGGCTGGTACATCGACGTCTCGACCACCGAGCAGCTCACGCCCGCGCCGGAAAGCTCGGTGCAGATGCTCTGCGCCTGTGCATAGGACGTGAGGCCGGCGGCCTGCGTGCGGAAGGCTTCTTTATTGCCCGTGGTGCGCACCGGAGAGACGCGCAGGGTCAAGGTGCTGAGCTGGTCAGGATAGCGATATTGCAGATTGTCCCACTGGCTGCGCGCGGCATCCTGCGAGCCATGTTCACCCAACTGGAGCAGGAAGGTAGAGCCCGACTGAGCCGTGGCGAAGCTGGTGGTGGAGAGCATCAGCGCGAGGGCGGCGCCTGCTACGGCCAATGGACGAAAACGTGCTGTCTGCATGAAGTTGCCTTATCTGCTCAGTCGTTAAAAGGTGTGGAGGAGAAACCTTAAACGGCGAAAAATCCTCATTTTTCACGGCTTAATGCTCCGCGCTGGCGACAAACATACTTTAGCCATTCGGAAATGACAAAGCAAAAATGAATGGTTTCTTTATGGTTTCCAGAAGGTGTGGCTTTTGCGCCTGCCGCGGGGCGTGGAAAATTGCTGCAAAGCAACATGGAAATGGCGGATTTCCAAGGCAAATTCTATTGCGCAGGCATGTAGCGATGGTTTATAAACGTCCCCTGACGTGATAGACTATGCATTCGCATGAACCAACAAAAAACACGCGTAGGAGAATGAGCATGAGCGCATTAGCGAAACAGAACGAATCCGGTGCGGATGCACTGGCTTTTATCAACGCCGAACTGGCGAAGATTTCCAGCCCAATCAAAATCAAAGCCGAATACGGTAACTTCATCGGCGGTAAAGTCGTCCCCGCCGCTTCCGGCCAGACCTTCGACAACATCAGCCCCGTGAACGGTCAGGTCTATACCAAGGTCGCCCGCTCCGATAAAGCCGATGTCGAAAAAGCGCTAGACGCTGCCCACGCCTGCTTCGCCAAATGGTCGCGCACCTCGCCGACCGAGCGCGCCACCTTGCTGCTCAAAATCGCTGACCGTATGGAGGCGAACCTCGCCACCCTCGCGCTCGTCGAGACCTATGACAACGGCAAGCCCATCCGCGAAACGACCTTCGCTGACGTGCCCCTCGCCATCGACCACTTCCGCTATTTCGCTTCCGCCATCCGCATGCAGGAAGGCCGCATCAGCGAGATTGACGAGAACACCGTGGCCTATCACTTCCATGAGCCCCTCGGCGTCATCGGCCAGATCATCCCTTGGAACTTCCCGCTGCTCATGGCTGCGTGGAAGCTTGCTCCTGCCATCGCGGCGGGCAACGCCATCGTCATGAAACCTGCCGAGCAGACCCCTGTCGGCATCATGGTGTGGCTGGAACTCATCGCTGATTTGCTGCCCGAAGGCCTCGTGAACATCGTTCACGGTTTCGGCAAGGAAGCGGGTCAGGCACTCGCCACCAGCGACCGCATCGCCAAGCTGGCCTTCACCGGCTCCACCGCCACTGGCCGCATGATTTACCGCAACGCCACGGATAACATCATCCCTGTGACGCTGGAACTCGGCGGTAAATCCCCCAACGTCTTCCTCGGCGATATCTTCGATCAGGACGACGCGCTCTCCGACAAAGCCATGGAAGGTTTCGCACTCTTCGCGCTGAATCAGGGCGAGGTCTGCACCTGCCCATCCCGCGCGCTGGTGCATGAATCCATCTATGACCAGTTCATCGAGAAAGCCATTGCCCGCGTCAAGAAAATCGTGGTCGGCAACCCGCTCGACATGAACACCATGGTCGGTTCGCAAGCCTCCAAAGAACAGCTTGAGAAGATTCTCGGCTATTTCGACATCGGCAAGGCCGAAGGTGCGAAGACCCTCACGGGTGGTAAAGTCGCCTCCGTCGGCACCGGTTTCGAGAAGGGCTATTACCTTGAGCCCACCATTCTCGAAGGCACGAACAACATGCGCGTCTTCCAGGAAGAGATCTTCGGCCCCGTCGTCGGCGTGGCGAAGTTCAAGACCGTCGAAGAAGCGTTGCAGATCGCCAACGACAGCGAATACGGCCTTGCGGCCGGTGTATGGAGCCGTGACCAGAACGCGGCGTATCGCCTCGCTCGTGGCATTCAGGCAGGTCGCGTCTTCGTGAACGCTTACCATATGTACCCCGCGCACGCGGCGTTCGGTGGCTATAAGAAGTCCGGCATCGGTCGTGAGAACCATCACGTCATGCTCGACCATTATCAGCAGACCAAATGCGTGCTGACGAGCTACAGCCCCAACGCGATGGGCTTCTTCTAAGACCAGACGACCTATGGGCGGGGACGAGCATCCCCGCCCATAGTCCTATCATAAAATGATGCAAGGCTAAGCGGCCACGAGTTGCACCACCCGCGCAGGAGCGCGGGACAGCCATGAGCCAGCGAAGCTGTGTTCCATGTAAAAATCAGCAGATTTTTGCGGGAACAAACAAAAAAGGGAAACGATATGGCCGCTGTCGATAATGACACCAAACCTTGGATTGATGGCCTCACCATCGGTGATGTGCTGCGTGGCACGGCGAAGAAACACGGCGATAACGATGCGCTGGTCTTCCCCAAGCTGGGCTTGCGCCTCAGCTATGCGCAATTCGACCGCGTGGTGGATGAAGTGGCCAAGGGTCTGCATGCCATGGGCATCCGCAAGGGCGACCATGTGGCTGTCTGGGCGACCAACGTGCCCGAATGGCCGCAGTTGCAGATGGCGACGGCGCGCATCGGCGCGGTGCTGGTGACGGTGAATCCGGCGTATCGCTCCTCCGAATTGGCCTATGTCTTGAAGCAGGGCGACATCAAAGCGCTCTTCCTCGTGAAGGAATTCAAGACCTCGAATTATTACGACATCCTGCGCGAAGTCTGCCCCAAGCTGCCTTCCGCGGATTATCCGAAACTGCAATATGTCGTCTCTATGCACGACACCGCGCCTGAAGGCATGGTGTCGTGGACGGAAATGCTCGCGGCGGGCGGCACGGTGGCGGATGGCGTCATCGAAACCATCGAATCGACCCTGAAGGCCGATGAGCCCATCAACATCCAATACACCAGCGGCACCACGGGTTTCCCGAAAGCCGCGATGCTGACGCACCGTAACATCCTGATGAACGGTTATTATGTCACCGGATGCCAAGACATCACCGCGAATGACCGCATTTGCATTCCCGTGCCGTATTATCACTGCTTCGGCCTTGTCATGGGCACGCTCGGCGCGATGACCCGAGGCGCGGCCATGGTCGTCCCCGCCGAGTATTTCGGCGCGAAGGACACGCTGGATGCCATCGAGAAAGAGCGTGCTACGTCCATCTACGGCGTTCCCACCATGTTCATCGCCATGCTGGACGATGCCAGTTTCGCGGGGCGTGACCTGAAATCCCTTCGCACAGGCATCATGGCGGGCAGCCCTTGCCCCATCGAGGTCATGAAACGCGTGATGAGCGACATGGGCGCACGCGAAATCACCATCGCTTACGGTCAGACCGAGTCCTCCCCCGTCATCACCCAGACCCGCACCGACGACTCCATCGAACTGCGCGTGGAGACGGTGGGGCGAGCGCTTCCGGGCGTGGAGGTGAAGATCGTCTGCCCCGAAACAGGCCGCACCCTCGGCGATGGCGAGCAGGGCGAGTTGTGCTCCCGCGGCCATGGCACGATGGTGGGCTATTATAACAACCCCGAAGCCACCGCCGCCGCCGTCGAAGCTGACACTGGCTGGCTGCACACGGGTGATATCGCCATGCAGTATCCGGGTGGGTATTACTCCATCACCGGGCGCATCAAAGACATGGTCATCCGCGGCGGCGAGAACATCTACCCCCGCGAGATCGAAGAATTCCTCTTCACCCACCCCTCCATCATTCAGGTTTCCGTCGTCGGTGTGCCCGATGAGAAATACGGGGAAGAGCTCTGCGCGTGGATTCAAGTCTCCGGTGACACCGAAATCACCTGCGAGGAAATCCGCGACTTCTGCAAAGGGAAGCTTGCCCATTACAAAGTTCCGCGCTATGTCAAATGTGTGGATGCATTTCCGCAGACGATTTCCGGTAAGATCCAGAAGTTCAAGATACGCGACCATATGGTCGAGGAATTGGGTCTGGTGATACAAAGAACAGCCTGATAATAAAGGAACATAAAGATGGCAGCGGGAAAATCTCAATTAGCGAACCTTCTTCTCTACACCTTCATTTTTCTTCTGCTGCTTTCCGCTGCCTTGGGCGGATTCTTCTACATGGGGTGCAAGCCCGATGCCTTCGGAGACTATAAATACGCCGTCTGCCAACCTGTCAAAGATGCCCTCAAATAAGTGAGTTAACGACCATGGATTTCGAGTTACCTGAGCTGCACAGCATGCTGCGCGACACCGTTCGCGCATTCGCCGAGAAAGAGATCAAACCCCTCGCACGCGAGTTGGACGAGAAGGAGACCTTCTCCGAAGACATCACCCGCAAGATGGGTGAAATCGGCCTGTTCGGCATCGTCGTGCCAGAGGCATACGGCGGGCAGGGGCTGGATTATCTCGCCTATGCGGTCGCGTGCGAAGAACTCGCGCGTATCGACGGTTCTCAGGCGGCGACCATCACCGCGCATAACTCCCTCGGCGTCGGGCCTCTCTATTACTTCGGCTCCGAAGAGCAGAAGAAGAAATACCTGCCGCAGCTCTGCACCGGCGAGAAAGTCTGGGCTTTCGGCCTGACCGAACCCAACGCGGGTTCTGATTCCCGTGGTTCGAAGACCAACGCCAAGAAGGTCGATGG
>VGDC01000158.1 GCA_016869895.1 Alphaproteobacteria bacterium | reverse complement strand
ACAAAATCGTGGTGCTGCGCGACGGCCTTATCGAGCAGGTGGGCAGCCCGCTGGAATTGTATCATTACCCCGATAACCAGTTCGTCGCAGGTTTCATCGGTTCTCCGCAGATGAACTTCATCCACACTAAAATCAACGCCATCAAGAAGAATGGCGTGCTGGTGGATGTGCCCGGCGGCGATGCCGTGCTGGTGCAGGTGGCGGGTGGCGATGCGAAAGTGGGTGACAGCGTGGTGCTCGGCATCCGCCCTGAGCATCTGGAAGTGGGCAAGGGCACGTGCTCTTTGACCGGAAAAATCAACCTCATCGAATCCATGGGCGGCGAGAGCTATGTCTATGTGCTGCTGGACAACAACGAAATCATCACCCTGCGCTTGGCGGGTGAGTGCGACCGCCCCGAAGGCTCAGCGATGCAGATGGGCGTTCCGGCGGAATGGTGCCACCTCTTCGATGAGAACGGCAAATCCTTCGAGCGTCTGAACCGTCAGGCCATCGCCGCATAATACCGGACACCAAAAAGCCCCGCGGAGAGCAATCTCCGCGGGGCTTTTATTTACCTGAATATCAGAGGCCGACGTTGACGGTATTGGCGCAGATGTCAGCGATTTTATCGCCATCCTGTTTGAGGGTGATCTCAAAGGTATCGGCGGTGGAGATGGTCTGCAAGCCGCCGGGGAATTCAGGATCGCTCAAGAAACGATAGGTGGAATAGGTTTTCGTGCAGCGCTGCACGGCGGGGTCTTTGTCGTCCTTCACGCAGGCGAAGCCCGTTTCGGAAAGGTCGCCTTGTGCGGTCTTGAACGCGCTGCCGACGGGATAGGCGTCAGACAGGCGTTTCAGGATAGGGAAGCGTTCGGTGGCTCCGGCGAAGGAGGCACAACGATGGGTGACAGGTGCCATGATCATCTGGTTCATCTCCGCAAAGAACGCGGGGAGGATGGTTTTCCATGCCTCGACGTTGCCTTTCGGCAGCGGCGTGGCGGTGCAGATGCCTGCCACGGGATGGTATTGGCTGTTGGTGGCTTCCTTGATGGCAGAGGAGCAGATATGCTGGATGATGCCATAACCGGTGTGATACAGGCGAAGCTGGGCGTTGGCTTTGGTGAGTTTATCGCTCTTCAGGTCTTCCAGACATTTATCGACGGAAGTATAATCCTTATTCTCTGCGCAGAGCGCTTTCATGTCCGCCTGAATGTTGGGGTGGGAAAGGAAGCCATCCACATAGGCTTTGGCGGAATCGGGCAATTTGCCTTCCAGCTTGGCCTTGCAGGTCTTGTCGTCCACCGAACCGACCCAGAGCATGGAAGAACCTTCCTGCTGCGCAGCGAAAAGTTGCAGGCTGCTGCAGGTGGCATCCTGTAGTTTGTTCAGCTCCGCAACGCTCTGCTCATAGGTCATCTTATTCTGAGCCAAAGCAGGGGATGCGAGGGAGGCGGCGAGGGCGACAAGGAGGGCAAGTTTTTTCATGGCTTAACGCTTCACGGTTGCGATGGCTTCAGCGGTCAGGCGGGTGATTTCCGCCCAGTTCTTGGCGTTGATGAGGGCATCGGGGGAAACCCACGAGCCACCCACGCAAACGACGTTCTTCAAGCGGAGGTAATCGTTCACATTATCGACGTTCACGCCGCCCGTGGGGCAGAATTTCAAATTCGGGAAGAGGCCGCCGAACTGCTTCAGCGCGCCGGGGCCGCCGGAGAGGGAGGCGGGGAAGAACTTGAGGAAGGACAGGCCATGTTCCATCGCGTGAAGGATTTCCGTGGTGGTGGAGACACCGGGGAGGAAGGGAGTGTTTTCTTTGATGACTTCGGCAGCGAGTTTGGCGGTGAGACCAGGGCTGACGATGAATTCCGCGCCTGCGCCGGCGGCGGCTTTGAACTGCTCGGCATTGGTGATGGTGCCTGCGCCGACGGTCATGCCCTTCACATTCTTCGCGACTTCGGCAATGGCTTTGATGCCCGCTTCGGTACGCAGGGTGATTTCAATGACACCGATGCCGCCAGCGACCAGTGCTTCCGCCAAGGGAACGGCATCTTCCGCGCGCTCCAGCGTGACCACGGGGATGATGGGGCTTTTGGTGAGCAGGGTGTGAAGCTGTGCGCTCATGGGAAATCCTTATCGGTGGAAGACGGAAGCCGCGCCGACAAGGGCGGGGTTCTCATCGGGGGTGATGACGAAAGTGGGGATGGATGTGGTGTAATCGCGGAAGCGGCCTTTGTTCTCGAAACGCTCGCGGAAGGGGCTACCAGCAAAGAAATCCATGAAGCGCGGGATGATGCCACCCGCGATGTACACCCCGCCTCGCGCGCCGAGAATCAGGGCGACATCGCCAGCGAAGCCGCCAAGGAAGGCGCAGAACTGGTTGAGCGTGTCGCGGCAGAGGGCATCGCCCTCCAGCGCGCGGGAGACGACATCGGCAGCTTCCAGCGGTTCGGCGTCCATCAGGCGGATATGCGCCATGGCGCGGTAAAGGAACACGATGCCGGAACCGCAGATGAGACGCTCTAGCGAGGTGCGGCCAAACTCTTTCCACGCGAAGCGGAGGATGTCGAATTCCTGTTCGTTCTCGGCGACGATGCCGACATGGCCGCCTTCGCCGGAAAGGGGCGTCCACCCATTGCCAGCGGGAATGAGGCCGGAGACCCCAAGCCCCGTGCCGGGGCCGAGCACGCCGATGGGCGCGCCGCTGATGGCTTTGCCGCTGCCGACCTGCGTGATATGGCTGGCGGGAACGTGCGGCACGGCGAGTGCCTGCGCGGTGAAATCGTTGATGACGTGCAATTCACCGAGGCCGAGATTGCGCTTCAGTTCGGCTTGCGAGAACCGCCAATGGTTATTGGTGAGGCGGATGGCATCATCCCCCACAGGGCAGGCGACGGCGATGGAAGCTTGTGTGGGAGCGGCATTTGCGCCTTCTTCCGCCAGATAGCTGCGGATGGCTTCTTCGATGCCCGCGAAATCCGCCGTGCGGCGATAACCCGTTTGGGTGATGGCCAAGGTCTGCGCATCTGCCAGCGCGAAACGCGCGTTCGTGCCGCCGATGTCACCCACCAGAACGAGATTGGACGTGGTCATATCAGTACAATCCCAAGAAGCTTGCGCCGTCTTCGGCTTGCGTCACCGCGTGGCGCATGGGTGCGAAAAGCTCGCGTCCCATGCCGTGGTGCTTGGCGGAGATGTCGGGGTTGGAAGGTTCGCGTGCCGCCAGTTCTTCGGCGGGTACTTTCACGGTCAACTCGCCTGTCTTGCCGTCCACCCGCACGATGTCACCATCGCGGATTTTGGCGATGACACCGCCGCGCACGGCTTCGGGGGTGATGTGGATGGCAGCGGGGACTTTGCCGGATGCGCCGGACATGCGACCATCGGTGACGAGGGCGACTTTGAAGCCCATATCCTGCAACACGCCGAGGGGCGGGGTGAGCTTGTGCAATTCGGGCATACCGCAGGCAGCGGGGCCTTCATGGGTGATGACAGCGACGAAATCGCCCGTCAGGTTACCGTCCTTGAAGGCTTTGATGAGGTGGTTCTGGTCGGTGAAGACGCGGGCGGGGGCTTCCACCACCTGATGCTCTTCGGCGACGGCGGAGACTTTCATCACCCCGCGGCCGATGTTGCCTTCCATCAAGCGTGTGCCGCCAGTGGCGCTGAAGGGGTTAGACGCAGGGCGGAGGACGGTTTCATCCAGTGAATGCTCCGGCGTGGCCTTCCAGATGGCTTTGCCGGAATTGTCGAGATATGGCTCCTGTGCGAAGCTGTGCAGGTCTTTGCCGGTGACGGTCTTGATATCGCCGTGGAGCAACCCTGCGCCAAGCATTTCCTTCATGAGGAAGCCCATGCCACCCGCCGCGTGGAAGTGGTTCACATCCGCGCTGCCGTTGGGGTAGATGCGGGTGAAGAGCGGGGTGACATCGGAGGTCTCGGCGAAATCCGACCAGTTGATCTGAATGCCCGCCGCTTTCGCCATGGCGATGAGGTGGATGGTGTGGTTGGTGGAGCCGCCAGTGGCGTTCAGGCCGACCATGGCGTTGATGATGGCTTTCTCGTCCACGATCTGCCAGAGGGGCAGGTATTCCCCAGCGACTGCGGAAAGGGCGAGTGCTTGGCGGGTGGCCGCGCGTGTCAGAGCCTCACGCAGCGGGGTATGCGGGTTGACGAAGGAGCTGCCGGGAAGCTGCAAACCCATCATCTCCATCATCATCTGGTTGGAGTTGGCGGTGCCGTAGAAGGTGCAGGTGCCCTCGCCGTGGTAGGAGGCGGATTCGGAATCCAGCAGTTCTTCGCGGCCGATCTTGCCTTCGGCGAAAAGCTGGCGGATGCGGGCTTTCTCTTTGTTCGGCAAGCCGCTGGTCATCGGGCCGCCGGGTACGAAGACGGTGGGCAGATGGCCGAAGCTGAGCGCGCCGATGAGCAATCCGGGCACGATCTTATCGCAGATACCGAGCATCAGCGCGGCATCGAACATATCATGCGACAGGGCGATGGCTGTGGACATGGCGATGACATCGCGGCTGAAGAGCGACAAGTCCATGCCCGGCTGGCCTTGGGTTACCCCATCGCACATGGCGGGTGTCGCTCCGGCGAACTGGGCGACTGCACCATGCTTATGCGCTTCGTTGCGGATGATGTCGGGGTATTCTTCGAAGGGTTTATGCGCCGAGAGCATATCGTTATAGGAAGACACGATAGCGATGTTGGGCACTTCGCCGCTGCGCAGGCTTTTCTTGTCGTGGTCGTCACAGGCGGCGAAACCATGGGCGAGATTGCCGCAGGCGAGCTTCATGCGGCGCGGGGCTTTTTCGGCCTGTGCCTGCATCCGCGCTACGTATTGCTCACGGGTGGGTTTGCTGCGCTCGATGACGCGTTTGGTGATGGCTTCAATGGTTTTATTGGTCATGGCTTTTCCTGAAAGGCAGCATCATGCCGCCCAATAAACATCGACAGGAGTCTTCTCCTGTCGCAATACAGCGCGAACGGGCATGTCTTCGATGGCTCCGGCATCCGCCGCTTTTTCGTACACTTCCTGTTTCTTGCCGCCTGTGATGTGCAGGAAGATGCGTTTGGCATCCAGAATCG
>VGDC01000157.1 GCA_016869895.1 Alphaproteobacteria bacterium | reverse complement strand
TGACGCGGATGAGCGGCTCGGTGCCGGACTTACGGAGGAGCACGCGCCCACGGTTGCCCAGCTCTTCTTCCACATCCGCCACGGCTTTCTTGACCGAGGGGGATTCGACCGGATTCGCGCCCGTGTAGCGGATGTTGTGCAGACGCTGGGGGAAGGGCACGAAGCGGCGGGAGGATTCGCTGGCGGGGCGGTTCTCGTGGCGGAGGATGGCGAGCATCTGTAGCGCGGCGATGAGGCCGTCTCCGGTGGTGGCGTAATCGCTGAAGATGAGGTGGCCGGATTGTTCGCCGCCGACATTGAAGCCGTAAGCGCGCATATGCTCCAGCACATAGCGGTCGCCGACATTGGTGCGATGGAGGCTGAGGCCGGAGTGATTGAGGAACTTCTCGAAACCGAGGTTGGACATCTGGGTGGCGACGACCCCGTTGCCCTTAAGCTGTCCGGTCTTCTGCCAGTATGCGGCGGCCATGGCCATGAGCTGGTCGCCGTCGATGACCTGACCTTTCTCGTCCACCATGATGAGGCGGTCGGCGTCGCCATCGAGCGCGATGCCGACATCCGCTCCGTGTTCCAGCACGGCGCGCTGGAGCAGTTCGGTATGGGTGGAGCCGCAGCCGAGGTTGATGTTCGTGCCGTTGGGCGAAACGCCGATGGGGAAGACCTCTGCGCCCAGTTCATAAAGAATGATGGGGCCGACGGCATAGCCCGCGCCGTTGGCGCAGTCGATGACGACTTTCAGGCCATCCAGCGTGAGGTGCTTGGGGAAGGTGTTCTTGACGTATTCGATGTAGCGGCCTTGGGCGTCTTCGATGCGTTTGGCGCGACCGAGACCAGCGGAGGCGGCTAGCTCCGGCGTTTCGCCAATGCGGCGTTCAATGGCGATTTCCTGCTCGTCGGAGAGCTTGAAACCGTCGCGCCCGAACAATTTGATACCGTTATCCTCGAAGGGATTATGCGATGCGGTGATCATCACGCCGAGGTCGGCGCGCATGGAGCGGGTGAGCATGGCGATGGCGGGAGTGGGCAGGGGGCCGACAAGGAAGACTTCCATGCCGACGGAGAGGAAGCCCGCTTCCAGCGCGGATTCCAGCATGTAACCGGAAAGGCGGGTGTCCTTGCCGATGACGACGCGGTGGGGAGGCTCGCCGTGCAGCAACTCGCGCCCTGCGGCCATGCCGACCTTGAGGGCGATCTCGGCGGTCATATTGCCGGAGTTCGCCGTGCCACGGATGCCGTCTGTGCCGAAATATTTACGCGACATGGTGCTTACTCCTCATCCTTCTTTTCCGCTTTCTTGCGGGTGGAAGGAAGGATGGATTTCTTCTTCGGCTTCTCTTCAACCTTGGCGGGTTTCGCGGGCTTCTCCGCCTTCTCGGCTTCGGCATCGCCCTCTTCACCTTCTTCACCGGCTTTGCGGCGGGAAGGGATGGTCGATTTCTTGACAGGCTTGGCAGCGGCTTCCTCAGGATCGCGGTGAGGGGGCTCACCACGGATGAGGGCTTTGATCTCCTCGCCGGTCAGGGTCTCATATTCCAGCAGACCTTCGGCGAGGATTTCCAGCTCGTGGCGATTATCCTGCAAGGTCTTGGTGGCGGTTTTATAGGCTTCATCGATGATGCGTTTCACTTCGGCATCAATGACGGCCTGCGACGAAGCGGAGGTGCTGCCACGGGACATGGACTGCCCGATGAAGACCTCCTGCTGTTCGTCGCCGTGGAAGACAGGGCCGACGGCATCGCTCATGCCCCACTGCGTCACCATGGCTTTGGCGAGGCGGGTGGCGTATTGGATGTCAGACGATGCACCGCTGGTGACTTGGTCGTAACCGAAGATGAGCTCTTCCGCGACACGACCACCCATGGTCATGGCGAGGTCGGACTGCATTTTCTGGCGGGTGACGGAGACTTTGTCGGATTCGGGCAGGCTCATGACCATACCCAATGCACGGCCACGGGGAATGATGGTGGCTTTGTGGATGGGGTCACAAGCTGGCATGTGCAGGGACACGATGGCGTGGCCGCCTTCATGGTAAGCGGTCAGGCGTTTTTCCTTGTCGCTCATGACCATGGATTTGCGTTCCGCGCCCATCATCACCTTGTCCTTGGCTTCTTCCAAATCCTTCATGGTGACGACCTTCTTGCTTTTGCGGGCGGCAAGCAAGGCGGCTTCGTTCACGAGGTTCGCAAGGTCTGCACCGGAGAAACCGGGCGTGCCACGGGCGATGACGCGAGCGTCGATGTCAGGGCCTTTGGGCACTTTGCGCAGATGCACTTCGAGGATTTTCGCACGTCCCGCGATGTCGGGGTTGCCCACGACGATCTGGCGGTCGAAACGACCGGGGCGGAGGAGCGCTTGGTCAAGCACGTCGGGGCGGTTGGTCGCGGCGATGATGATGACGCTTTCGTTCGCTTCGAAACCGTCCATCTCGACGAGCAGCTGGTTCAGGGTCTGTTCGCGTTCATCGTTACCGCCGCCGAGGCCAGCGCCACGGGAGCGACCGACCGCATCGATCTCATCGATGAAGATGATGCAAGGCGCGTTCTTTTTGCCCTGCTCGAACATGTCGCGCACGCGGGATGCACCGACACCCACGAACATCTCGACGAAGTCGGAACCGGAGATACTGAAGAAAGGCACACCCGCTTCACCAGCGATGGCGCGCGCCAGCAGGGTCTTACCCGTACCGGGAGGGCCTACGAGCAAGCAACCACGGGGAATCTTGCCGCCGAGGCGTTGGAATTTGCTTGGGTCGCGCAGGAAGTCGACGATTTCGCCGAGTTCTTCCTTTGCTTCGTCGATACCCGCGACATCATCGAACAAGACCTTGCCGGAATGCTCGGTGAGCAAGCGCGCGCGGGATTTGCCGAAGCCCATCGCGCCACCGCCGCCACCACGGGCGTTCATGGAGCGCATCATGAACCACCAGAAGCCGATGAGCAGGAAAATCGGCCAAGCGCTGAGGAGAGAATAGAGGAAGCCAGTTTTCTCGGTGGGCACCGCTTTGATGTTCACATTGTTTTTGCGGAGCGTGTCCACCAGCTGCGGGTAATCCGGCGCATAGGTGGTGAAGACACTGCCGTTGCCGTATTCGCTGAGGACGTTCTTGCCTTCTATCTGCACGGCACGGACTTCACCCTTTTCCACATCACGCAGGAAATCGGAGAAGGCCACTTCCTGCCGCTGGCGCGGGTCAAGCCCGCCGAGCAGAGTCTGCCCGATGAGGATGGCGAAGAAGATGATGACGACCCAAACGACGATGTTACGAGTGTTATTCTGCAAGGTAGTGTCCTTTCGCGCCCTTCGAGAATCAGGGCTTGCGGGCTGGTGGAATGCGGCAGTTCAAATGCGGGCGGCGGCAAGCGGGAATTCCGCTGCGCTGCGAAACTTATTCATACTCCAGAGTGCCGGAGCGGTCAACTATAACCACCCCGAATCACGCATGGGAAAGGGGCGGATTATAAAGGGAAAATCCATCATCGCCGCGCCCTTCACCTGCATATGGGGGTGATAGACCGCATTTTCAAGGCCATGGATGGCAGGACAGGCATGCAGCACCGCTTTCAGGCCTTCCGCACCTTCGGGGAGTTCGGTGGCGGCATGGCGGATGGACAGGCCTTCGGATAGGGCGGTGACCATGAATCGCCCGTCCCAGAGGGTCGGCGTGTTCACGGGTAATGCTTGAGCGGGGGCGATGTGCGCCAGTTCACGCACCACCAGCATTTTGCCGTGTTTGGGGATGAACTGGCAACCGCCCAGCGTGCGCGCTTCGGGCAGCGAGGCATGCAATGCTTCCAGCTCAGAAAAACGGGGGCGGTAGGCATCGTGGTTCATCAGGCGGAACACATCGGCCAGCACGCGCAGGGCGATTTCGGGGTGCAAGAGCTGATATTCCGGCAGGTGGAGGGTGATATAGCCTTCATCATGCAGGGTGAGGCAGGATTCCCGCGCAAGGGCGGTCTGCTGGCGGAGGTAATCGCTGGCGCGCGCCATGCGGGCTGAAGTGGCGGCGAAATGCTGGGCGGTGATGCCTGTCGCGGCTTCCAGCGCGGGCAAAGCCTGACGCATCTTCACGCGGGTGTGGCGGAGGTTCTGGTTCGACGGGTCTTCCACCCATGGCTGGTTCTGCGCTTCAAGATAAGCGATGAGTGCGGTCTTCGGCATATCGAGCAAGGGGCGGAGGACAGTCAGCGCGCCTTGCTGGGAAACGGGGCGCATGGCCGCCAAACCATCCACTCCACTGCCGCGATGGAGGCGGATGAGGAAGGTCTCTGCCTGATCATCTTGGTGATGGGCGAGCAACAAATGGCGGATGCCTGCTTCAGCACAGGCCTCGGCAAGCACGCGATAGCGCGCGCAGCGGGCGGCGGCTTGAATGTTCGCGGAGGGGGCTTCCCGATGCTCCCAACGCAAGATACGATGGGTAATGCCGCGTTTGGATAGCCATGCGGCGACCTGCGCGGCTTCATCGGCGGAATCGGGGCGGAGGGCGTGGTCAACGGTGAAAGCGACGAGGGGAATGCTGCGCGCATCCGCCCATTCCTTCGCCAGCAAGGCGAGAGCGATGCTATCCGCTCCGCCGGAAACCGCGACTGCGAGGGAGGGAATATCCTCTCCCAGCGCAGTCATACGGTCAGCGAATGAAATCATTTGCAGCCAGCCTCACTTACAGCCAGCACGCGCGCGTTCCTGCTCGGCCTTGTTCTTGATGGAACCGCTGGTCGAGCCGAATTTGGCGATGACCTGCTTCAACACCACGCAAGCCTCGGTGCTTTTCTGCAAATTATTCAGCGCCATGCCGAGCTTCAGCAGGTTGTCACCGGCTTTGGGGCCGGCGGGGAGGGCTTCATAGCCCTGACGGAAATAATCCGCGGCTTGGGTGAAGTTCTGGCGGACATAGAAGGTCTCACCCGCCCAGTAATAGGCATTGCCGATGAGCGGGTCACCCGGATAGGCGGCGATGAAATCTTCAAAGGCTTTACCGGCGGCATCATACTGGGTCTGGTTCAGCAGGCGGAAGGCGTGGTCATACTGCTCACGCGGAGTGGCGAATTTGGATTTGCTTGCGCCAGTGGAGGCGGCTGCGGCGGGGGCTTTCAGCTCTTGTGCAGGAG
>VGDC01000156.1 GCA_016869895.1 Alphaproteobacteria bacterium | reverse complement strand
AGCCTTGGGCGTGACCGGACGTGGCGAGAACATGGAAGTCGGCACTTACGTCGAACAGGCCATCGCCTCCGAACTTTCCGGCAACCTCATCGACCTGTGCCCAGTCGGCGCGTTGACGAGCAAGCCTTATGCCTTTGTTTCCCGTCCGTGGGAGCTGAACAAGACGGAGAGCATCGACGTGCTCGACGCGGTCGGCAGTAACATCCGCATCGACAGCCGTGGCGGCTCGGTGCTGCGCATTCTGCCGCGCATCAACGAAGAAGTGAACGAAGAGTGGATTTCCGATAAATCCCGCTTCGCATGTGATGGTCTGCGTGTGCAGCGTTTGGATCGCCCCTTCGTGCGCAAGAACGGAAAGCTCGCCGAAGCCACATGGGAAGAAGCATTCGCCGCTGTGGCTGCGAAGGTGAAGAAGACCAATGGCGAGAAAATCGCTGCTATCGCGGGTGATTTGGCGGATGCGGAAAGCATGTTCGCGCTGAAATCGCTGCTCGGCCAGTTGGCATCCACCAATATGGATTGCCGTCAGGTGGGCGAGAAGATCGACCCCACCCACCGCGCGGGTTACCTGTTCAACAGCACCATTGCGGGTATCGACAAGGCGGATTTCATCCTGCTCATCGGCACCAACCCGCGCCATGAAGCGCCCATCATCAATTCCCGCATCCGCAAGCGTTTCTTGCAGGGCGGCTTGAAAGTGGCGAATGTCGGCCCCGAAGCCGACCTGACTTATCCGGTCATCCAGCTGGGTGATTCGCCCGCGCTGCTGGCGGAAATCGCCAAGGGCAAATCCGCCATCGCCACCGCGCTGAAAGCCGCGAAGAACCCGATGGTCATCCTCGGCGCAGGTTCGCTGGCGCGTGAAGATGGCGATGCCATCCTCGCGGGTGCACAGGAAATCGCGGCGGCGTTCAATGTCGTCCGTGAAGACTGGAACGGCTGGAACATGCTGCATAACGCGGCAGCGCGTGTGGGCGGCCTCGACATCGGCTTCGTGCCGGGCAAGGGCGGCCTCGACGTGGGCGGCATGATCGAAGCGAGCGGAAAAGGCGCGCTGGACGTGCTGTTCCTGCTCGGCGCAGATGAAATCGATATGTCCTTCTTCGGCAAGAAGACCTTCGTGGTTTATGTCGGTCACCATGGCGATGCGGGCGCACACCGCGCCGATGTGGTGCTTCCCGGTGCGGCCTATACCGAGAAAGACGGCACCTATGTGAACACGGAAGGCCGCGTGCAGCGCACCCGCAAAGCGGTGGTAGCACCCGGTCAGGCGCGTGAGGACTGGAAAATCTTCCGTGCGCTTTCGCCGCTGGTGAGCGATGCATTGCCCTTCAATACGCTGGATGAACTGCGCGGCAAGCTCTTCGCCGCATATCCCCATCTGGCGGCGGAAGATGCCATCACCCCCGCGAAATGGACTGCGCCGAAAGGCAAGGCAGGCAAGGTGGGCAGCGAATCCTTCGAGCGGTATGTGCGCAATTTCTACATGACCGATTCCATCAGCCGCGCTTCCAAGACCATGGCCGAATGCACCAGCGTGTTCCGTGACGGCAAAAAACCCTCTAGCACGCCGGAGGCCGCGTAATGGAAGCTTACTGGACGCCAGAAATGCAGGCTTGGCTGGATTATGCTATGCCGACGCTTGAAATCCTGCTGAAGATTCTGCTGGTCGCCGTGCCGTTGCTGGTGGCCGTGGCGTATCTGACCTATGCCGAGCGCAAGGTCATCGGCGCGATGCAGATGCGCAAAGGCCCGAACGTGGTCGGCCCCTTCGGCTTGCTGCAACCCCTTGCGGATGGTCTGAAACTCTTCGTGAAGGAAGTCATCATCCCCACGCAGGCCAACCGCGTGGTGTTCATCGCCGCGCCGGTTTTGACCTTCGCACTGGCCATGCTCGGCTGGGCGGTCATCCCGCTGGCGGAAGGCTGGGTCATCGCCGACATCAACGTGGGCGTGTTGTACCTCTTCGCCATCTCCTCGCTGGGGGTTTACGGCATCATCATGGCGGGTTGGGCATCCAACTCGAAATACGCCTTCCTTGGCGCTATCCGCTCCGCTGCGCAGATGGTTTCCTATGAGGTTTCCATCGGTCTGGTCATCGTCACCGTGCTGCTCGTGGTCGGTTCGCTGAACCTGAGCGATATCGTGTTGGCGCAGCAGTCCGGTTGGTTCATCGCTGGGCCACTGCTGCCGATGTTCGTGGTGTTCTATATCTCCGCGCTCGCCGAAACCAACCGTTTGCCCTTCGACTTGCCGGAAGCGGAAGCGGAATTGGTCGCGGGTTATAACGTGGAATATTCCTCCATGGCCTTCGCGCTTTTCTTCCTTGGGGAATACGCGAATATGATTCTGATGTGCGGCATGGCGAGCATCCTGTTCCTCGGCGGCTGGCTGCCACCCTTCGGCATCGAGGCGCTGACGGTCATCCCCGGCCCGATTTGGTTCGCGCTGAAGACCTCGCTGATGCTCTTCGGATTCCTGTGGATTCGTGCGACGCTGCCGCGCTACCGCTATGACCAGTTGATGCGCTTGGGCTGGAAAGTGTTCCTGCCGCTGTCGCTGGTTTGGGTGGTGCTCATCGCGTCTCTCAAGACTTTCACCAACATTTTTGCAGCGTAAAGGACTGAAAGCAGAATGGCTGGTCAAAAACAAAACACACTCAAGCTGACGGCGGGTAGTTTCTTCCTTGCGGAGATCTTCACCGGCATGGCGTTGACATTCAAATACATGTTCAAAAAGCCCGTCACCATCAATTATCCCTTCGAGAAAGGCCCGCTTTCGCCGCGTTTCCGTGGTGAGCATGCCTTGCGCCGCTACCCCAACGGGGAAGAACGCTGCATCGCCTGCAAACTCTGCGAGGCTATCTGCCCCGCACAGGCCATCAGCATCGAAGCGGAAGAACGCGCTGACGGCAGCCGCCGCACCACGCGCTATGACATCGATATGACGAAATGCATCTATTGCGGCTTCTGCCAAGAAGCGTGCCCGGTGGATGCCATCGTCGAAGGCCCGAACTTCGAATTCGCGACCGAGACCCGCGAAGAATTGTTCTATAACAAAGATAAACTCATCGCCAACGGCGAGCGTTGGGAGGCGGAGATTGCCGCTAACCTGACCCTCGACGCGCCGTACCGTTAAGGGGGACGCTGTGCTGGACTTCGCTTCTTTCGTCTTCTATGTGCTCGCCGCATTGACCATCCTCTCCGCAGGATTGGTCATCTCCGCGCGCAATCCCGTGCATTCGGTGCTGTTCCTCATCCTCGCATTCTTCAATGCGGCTGGCCTGTTCGTGCTGCTCGGCGCGGAATACATCGCGATGACGCTGGTCATCGTCTATGTGGGTGCGGTGGCGGTGCTGTTCCTCTTCGTGGTGATGATGCTGAACATCAACTTCGTCGAGCTGCGCCAAGGCTTCCTGCGCTATCTGCCTGCCGGTCTGGGCGTGGCGGTGCTGCTCTTCGCGGAGCTGTTCCTCGTGCTGAAAGCCAGCATCGGCCTTGCCGGCGCGAAGGCGGAAGTGGCGCATGCCATCCCTTCGCCCGCAGACGTGACCAACACGGTCGCCATCGGCAACATCCTCTACACCGATTTCTTCCTGCCTTTCCAGCTTTCCGGCCTTATTCTGCTGGTCGCGATGATCGGCGCGATCGTGCTGACGCTGCGCCATCGCCCTGATTCGCGCCGCCAGAAGATTTTCCGTCAGGTCAACCGCATGAAGGAAGACACGCTGGTCATCGTCAAATCCAATCCGGGCGAGGGGGCATAACCATGCAACAGCCATTCTTCGGAACCATCGGCATCGAGCACTATCTGGTGCTGTCCAGCCTGCTCTTCGTGATGGGTTTCTGCGGTATCTTCCTGAACCGCAAGAACATCATCACCATCCTGATGTCCATCGAGCTTATCCTGCTTTCGGTGAACATCAACTTCGTGGCCTTTTCCACCTTCCTCGGCGATTTGACGGGGCAGGTGTTCACTGTGTTCGTCCTCACGGTCGCAGCGGCGGAAGCGGCCATCGGCCTCGCAATTCTGGTGATTTATTACCGCAACCGCGGCTCTATCGCGGTTGAAGACATCAACCTGATGAAAGGTTAACGACGTGGTAACGGCGGTAGTTTTCTTCCCTCTGATCGCGGCTATCCTCAGCGGTCTTTTCGTGCGCAAGATTTCGGTCGGCGCGGCACAGGCACTCACCTGCGGTGCGATGCTGCTTTCGGCGATCGCGGCGGGTATCACCTTCTATGATGTCGCCATCCTCGGCGAAACGCAGAAGGTCGTGCTGCTCAACTGGATCTCCTCCGGCAGCTTCAACGTGGATTGGACGCTGCGTGTGGACACGCTCACCGCCGTCATGCTCGTGGTCGTCACTTGGGTGTCCACCGTGGTGCATTTCTACTCCATCGGCTATATGAGCCACGATGAACACCCGCAGCGTTTCATGTGCTACCTCTCGCTCTTCACCTTCTGCATGCTCATGCTGGTGACGGCCGACAACCTGCTCCAGCTGTTCTTCGGCTGGGAAGGCGTAGGTCTGGCTTCCTATCTGCTCATCGGTTTCTGGTTCAAGAAGCCCGAAGCGGGCGCAGCGGCGATGAAAGCGTTCATCGTCAACCGCGTGGGCGATTTCGGCTTCGCGCTGGGCATCCTCGCCATCTACCTGCTGTTCGATACCATCCAGTTCGATGAAATCTTCCTGAAAGCCCCGCAATTCGCCGAAACGGTCGTGTCCTTCCTCAGCTGGGAATTCCATGCGATGACGCTCATCTGCCTGCTGCTGTTCATCGGCGCGATGGGTAAATCCGCGCAGATCGGTCTGCACACGTGGTTGCCCGACGCGATGGAAGGCCCCACGCCTGTTTCCGCGCTCATCCACGCAGCGACCATGGTGACCGCCGGTGTCTTCATGGTGGCGCGCATGTCGCCGTTGTTCGAGCTGTCCGACTTCGCGCGCGATGTCGTCACCGTCATCGGTGCGACCACCGCCTTCTTCGCGGCTACCGTGGCACTCACGCAGAACGACATCAAAAAAGTCATCGCCTATTCCACCTGCTCGCAGCTGGGTTATATGTTCTTCGCCTGCGGCGTCGGCGCATACCCCGCCGCTATCTTCCATCTGATGACCCACGCGTTTTTCAAAGCCTTGCTCTTCCTCTCGGCTGGCTCGGTCAT
>VGDC01000155.1 GCA_016869895.1 Alphaproteobacteria bacterium | reverse complement strand
TATTCTCCCCAGAATGCCCATCCAGCTCTGTCGTTTCTTGAATTGCTCGTCTGTGCTGATACGCGCGATCATGTCTTCGATGATGTTCGCATGCACCGTCAGTGAAAACGCGCGGGATTCAGCGGCTGCCCTGACCTGCCGCAACTTCACGAAATTCAGGCTTTTCCATAAACCATGGGTGTTGCGGTTCTGTTCACGGCGCTGAATGGCCTTTTGGAAAACCTTCCCAGTTATCGTTTTGTTTATGAGGATTGGCAGCTTGAAATGGGATTCGTATGGAAAACCGTAATTCGGGCAGAGGATGACGCATACGCCTTCCGGCTTCAGATGCTTTATCGCGTAATCCAGAAAATGCCGCCAATCGGGTAGATGCTCGAACACGTTGATGGAATAGATGACATCATACAGGTGAGGCGGATGATGTGCTTCATAACCCACATGATGAATCTGTATGCCGCCCTCGCGGATATGGTCGGAAAGAGCTTGAATCGCGGCGAAACCATCACCGAAGGGCTCGACCCCTTCGCAATCAAGGTCTGGAAAGCGCTCCTTGAGTAAACCTAATAGGATGCCGCTGCCGCAACCCACTTCAAGAATTTTCGCGTCCCGCGGAAGATTCTCAAGGTGCGGGGCGATATGCCGCAACCCGAATTGCGCTTCGGCGATGCATATCTCTTTCTTTAGGAAATCCGCCGTTTTAAGAGAGCTCAAGAGGTCGGATGCGTATGTCACTGTCATAACAAGGGTTGTCCATTGTGAGGAGCAGAACCGGAAAGAAAAAAGCGCGTATTTTCACTGAAGATGAACCATTTTTCTGCATTTTTCACGTCATTTTCGTCACACATCCTTAAACGCCGCCGTTCGGATTCCGCATCGCTCGTCTCTAAAGCTGGTGCATCCTTCTGGAACATATCGCGGAAGCCGGAGATAATTTCCAGCCTATCCTTGTGGGAAGCATCCGTGTGGAAATCCATTTCCAGCCAGCGCATTTCCGGAGCGCAGACGGTCTCGATGAATTCCAGCGTCTGCCTGTCCAGCATTTCAAGGTAGCGGGGCGTGGCGGTTTTCGGCGATGAGAAGGACGAATTGCCGCGCCAGAGCGAACCATCCTGCGCACGAATCTCTCCGGTCATCACGCTATCGGGTAGTGGCGGCAAGTTCCAATCGGCGAAGACTTTTCGCAGGGCGGTTTGCGGATTCTCGGCCAGTTGCTCATGCCGGATGAGGTGGAAATTCGGGCTACCTTCGAAACGCATGGCATAGGCCACGGATTTCCGCCACGCGCGCAGAATTTGCAATACGGTCAGGCCGGAGTTGGCATAGGTGGAGCCGCGCCCGCTGTGGATGGAGTTCACCACCGCGCGCGGATCGCGGATGATGAGGAGAGTCGGGATGCCCTCCGACAGGAAATAGGGGATGAATTCTTCGCAGAAGACTTCTTTGCTGCCGCTGAAATGGGTGGAAGGCTTGCGGAGCAGTTCAGGGAAGGTGGAGGCATAGCTGCGGAACACCTGCGCTAAATGGCCGCGTTCGGCGAGCATATCCAGCAGTTCAGGGGTCATCTGCCCCGAATATCCGCGCATCCTATCCAATTCTTCGCGGCAAACGGCTTCGGACAGCGTATAGCTTTGCATGAATCGTAGGAAATCGCCTCGCGTATAGCGATTCTCCAAGAAGAGATCGCCGAGGGGATAGCGCGGAACAGGTAGTTGCATCTCGTGGAAGAAATCCTGCTTTGTCCGCAGGAAAAGATAGGGGAAAGGCTGGGAGGCGACGGCAATCTGCGGGTGGTTGTGGAGCAGCTTTTCCAGCAGAGTCGTACCCGAGCGGAGGAATCCGGTGATGAAGAACGGTTGCGTCATGCTGCGCCGCTCCTGCCGCAAGGTTTCATGTATCGCAATGCATCGCCGCCGGTGTTGAGCAGCAGATCGAGAATGCTGACAGCATGGTCGAAAGAGCCGTGCAGTTGCGGATATTCCGGATAGCCGGAATAATCCATGTATTCAAGCTGTATGCCGCGCTCGGCGAAACTTTCGGCTTTCAAATAGTCGCGTGCCGCTGGGCCGCTGAGGTAATGCGTCGCGCCTGCTTGTTCCAACAAGTCCAGCAGTCTGTCCTCCTTTGCGCCCTTTAGGGTGAAAGCGGAGGATTGGGCGAATGCCGTATCGCAGCCGAGGTAATCTCGCGTCACGCGTGTGATGAAACTCTGATTGAAATCGGACAGGTATTCCCATGTTCTATCAAGGTAGGTTTCTTTCAGGAAGGGTTCAAGTGCACTCCAGAAAGGGGCTTTCTTGTAGTTCCATGCGAGTAGTTCGAAATGCTGTTTCTGCCACGGGTTCTTATCGATGCGCACTTCTTCGATACGCTGATGGGTAGGCTCACCGCAAGGGATGGTCAACCAGCGGGCACCCTGCATCGTCATGATACGGTTGCGGTTGCGCCAATCATTCTTCGTGTATTTGACATCATCATAGAAGATGAACTCATCCACCTGACGGATGATGTCGAAATAGCCTTTCCATGGTATGTAGTTCGACTGGAGGATGGCGACTTTCTTGCTCATGACTTCGCCTCTTCAAGGGAGCACAGGTCTGGGGAGCAGGAAACACAGGCCGCCAACCAGCGAGAAAATCATGAAATAGAGTCGGTTGAGAAGAGCAGCCACCAAAGCGGGCGCATAGGCCACCCCCTGCCAGACAAGCAAACCCACCGTGACCCCCTCGCGCACGCCGATTCCGGCGGGGCTGATGGGCAACAGCCATGAAAGCGTGGCGCAGAGGGCGATGGATGCCGCCACCCAAGGATCAAGTGCGATGCCGAAAGCCTCAAGGCTGAAAATGAATATGAGAATACGCAAAGGTATCATGGATAGGCTCAAGGCGATGAGCAGCAGTGTCCTGCGCCATGAAAGCGTGCCGTAAGCAGCGCGCACCGCCGGAAGCTTCGTGCGGTAGCGGCGGTATAACCGCCAAAGAATCCAGAAAGAAGCCGCGCCGATAACCACAATCGCCAAGCCGGAAAGCAACCATATAGCAGCGGGAAGGTCGATGATGCGTTTTGGCAAATGTTCGTAAAGCGAGTGCCACTGGGGCAGCGCGAGCATCAGTATAAGGGCGAAGAGCAGGGTGGAGAGCAGGCTGAACACCCGCAGACCCATGATGATGAGAGATGGCTCGGCGTAACCCTTATTGTGTTTGCCGATGACGGCGATGCGATACAGGTCGAACCCCATGTGACCGGGGAGGAGCTGGATGACGCTATAGCTTTCCATATGCAGGCGGATGAAAGCCCCCCACGCCATCCGCTGCGCAGCAGGGCTTGCCACACGCAGCCGCCACATGTCCAGCGCGCTGACCAGAGTGAACATGATCATGCCCATGGCTGCAGGGAAAAGCTGCGCTTGATGCAGCATCGCCTCCAGCGCGTCCCAATCCGCCAGACCCAGCAACAGTGCGAGAAGGAGAATGCCGACAGCGAATTTCAGGAGGTTCTTCAGCCGCATCAATAGAGACTGACGGGTAGCTGGTTGATGTCGTCTATGACGCGCTGTCTGCCTTCGCGGATGCGCTGTTCGCGGGCATCCAGCTCTTTCAGGCGGAGGGTCATATCCTCTTGCCCGAAAGCGGCGGTGAGTTCCGCGCGCGCTTGTTCCGCGGAGGGGAGGTCGGGGCTGACGATCTCATTGCCCAAGGCGCGCATCTCTTCCTGACAGGTCGCCTCAATGAAGCGTATCTCGGTTTCGGAAAGCCCTGTTCGGTATTTGCCGAGATTCTCCGCCAGCAAGGGCTTGGACAGATTCTCCCAGTTCTGGATGCGCGCGGCGTTGGCTTTCGTTTCCTCTTTGCTGTGGAAATCGAGCATTTGCGGCGAGTAGGGAACGTTCAGAAAGGCGCATAGGCCTTCCAGTGTCTCTTGGGGAGTGGTGATGATGTCTTCATAGCGCAGGTGATGCACGGTGCCGAAAGGGCGGAGCGAAGCATGAATCTGGCGGAAGTTGCGTTGATCCTCCAGCCAGACCTTCGTGCCCTGCCGCACATCGCCGGGATGGTTGGAGGAATGCTTCCACGAAAGCGCCATATCCTTCGGCTCGCGCGTCATCCAGACATAACGCGCTGCGGGGAAGGCTGCCATCAGGTAGGGCAGGAAGCTGTGTATCCGGTTCTCCTTGATGATGCCCCCGCGTTTGCCCTGCAGCGCGAATTCCGTGGAATAGATGGCTTTGATAATGCCGCGGATGGAGCGTTCCTCGACGGCGTCCTCCAAAGTGGCGACATCCCATGTGCCATGCCAGATGCCCAGCTGATGCTGGAGGATGCGCGCGCTGATGTCCAACACACGTCGCCATGCGGCGTCATCCCGCAAGTCGCCGAAACGGCTCAGGTTCAAGGCCAGTGTGCGGATGAGATGGGAAGGGGGAGGGCCGCAGAAGTCAGGGTGGCTATCGAGCAACCGGACGATGAGGTTGCTGCCTGACCGCTCCGAACACAGCAGGAATACAGGGGAGAACGGTTCCATATCAGGCTTTCACCCTTCGCTGGGAAGAGACCGTTTCCGCGACCGCCTCGCAGACAGCGTGGATTTCCTCGTCGGTGATGCCGTAGAACAGCGGAAGGCGGAGCAGGCAGTCGCTGGAACTGGTGGTGGCATGGTCTTCGCCGTGGAAATGCCCATATTGCAGGCCTGCGGGTGCGGAATGGAGGGGGATGTAATGGAACATCGCCGCGATTCCGCGCGTTTTCAGCTGGCTTATCATCTCGTCGCGGGAGGATTTATCGGCCAGTTTGAGCCAGAAGATATGCGCGTTGTGCTCGCAATCCTCCGGCGGAGAGGGGATTTGGAACGCGCCTGCTTGTGCCAACGGATGAAGCAAGCGCCTGTAAAGCTCCCACTTGCTTAAGCGTTCGGCGGTGATGGCTTCTCCTGCTTCCAGCTGCGCTAAAAGGAAGGCCGCATTCAGCTCGCTGGGCACGAAAGAAGAACCCATGCCCACCCAGTGGTATTTCGCCGTTTCTCCACGGAAGAAGCGCATCCTGTTTGTGCCTTTCTCCAGCAGGATTTCGGCTTTCTCGACATCCACCGCGTGTTTCAACAGCAGCGCGCCGCCCTCGCCACATTGCAGATTCTTGGTCTCATGGAAGCTGAAACAGCCGTAATCCCCAATAGTGCCGCAGGGCTGGCCGCG
>VGDC01000154.1 GCA_016869895.1 Alphaproteobacteria bacterium | reverse complement strand
TCAGCAGTCATAGAGCACCTGCGCACGGGCAAGGCTCTGGCTGGAAACGCGCTTGACGAAATCCGTGCGTGCCTGCATCAGGCGGCGGCGCGCACCCTGCAGGTCGTCGCGGTCGTCGGTGGCTTCCATCTGCCATTCGCGGGGGCGTTCCGGCTCGACATCGCCGTTCTTCTTCGCATCCAACCCTTTGAGCGCGAAGTGCTCACTGGCGGCCTCACGCCCCTGTTCCGCTTCCGATTCGGAGAAGCCGAGATATTCCGCAGCCAGACTATCGGCGAAACTACCCGTGTCATGCTGGGAAGCCTGTTTCAGCTCCTGCACAGGACTGCAAGCGGCGAAGACGCACAGAGGGAACATGAGGAGAAAACGGCGGAAGGTAAGCATGGTGTCATCCATCGGTGGTGGGGCGTTCAAGGGATTATGGAGCGGCGATTCCGCCATGTCATTAAAAAGATTGCATAAAGAGGCGCGAGCGCGTATAACACGCCCGAAATCACTGGCCAGCCCTATCGCTGACCCCGCTTAACCCTTATTTTATCGCTATTTTAAAGGAATTATCATGGCTCTCGAACGTACTTTCTCCATCCTGAAGCCCGATGCGACCGAGCGTAACCTCACCGGTGCGATCAACCAGCGTCTCGAAGAAGCAGGTTTCCGCATCATCGCGCAGAAGCGCATCCGCATGAGCCGCCCACAGGCAGAAGGTTTCTATGCGGTTCACAAAGAGCGCGGCTTCTTCGGTGAACTCATCGACTTCATGGTTTCCGGCCCCGTCGTCGTGCAGGTTCTGGAACGTGAGAACGCACTCGCTGCTTACCGCGACATCATGGGCGCGACCAACCCAGAGAACGCTGCTCCCGGCACCATCCGCAAAGATTTCGCCGAAGGTATCGAGCGCAACTCCGTGCACGGTTCCGACAGCCTTGAGAACGCGAAGATCGAAATCGCGTACTTCTTCAAGGACGACGAAATCCATCCGTAAGCTTCCTGCTTTCTTCCTCCACGTCGTTATCCTTCGGACGCGCCGTGCTCATGTACTTGATGGACACTCCGCGCGGCTTGCCTCGGCTGCCTAGTTGAGAAAGAAGCAAAAACCTTACGAAGCTCAATTTTGGGGATTGAGGGCAGTAGCCCGAACCAGCCCTGAGCGAGCGAAGCATCGTCCATGTGATTTTCAGACGAAAATCACGGGACAATCAAAATAGAGGGCGTATCCACCACGGCATTGCCGTTGCGCTGGATGCGCCCTTCGCTATTGAGGGATACTTTTCCCTCGGCCAGCCAGCGTAATGCCTGCGGATAAATCTGGTGTTCGGCGGCTAGCACCCGCGCGGCGAGGGCTTTTTCATCATCATTCGAAAGCACGGGCACGGCGGCTTGGATGATGGCAGGGCCGGCGTCCAACTCCGGCACCACGAAATGCACCGTGCATCCCGTGATGGTCACGCCATCGGCCAGCGCGCGGCGGTGGGTGTGCAATCCACGATAAGACGGCAGCAGGGAAGGGTGGATGTTCAGCATCTGCCCCGTCCAGCGGTTCACGAATTCGGGGGTGAGGATACGCATGAATCCGGCGAGGCAGACGATTTCCGCACCCGTGCTCATGATGAGGGCGTGGAGCGCGTCGTCATAGGCTTCGCGGCTGTCGAACAACGTATGGTCGAGGACATGGGTGGCGATGCCGTCATTGGCGGCGCGAGCGAGTCCCGTGGCGCTGGGGATGTTGGAGATGACGGCGACGACCTCGGCGGGGTAATCGGCTGCGGCGGCGGTTTGCACCAAGGCTTGCATATTGCTGCCCGAACCGGAGATGAGGATGGCGACCTTCTTCGCCATATCAGATGACCTTCACGCGATGGGCATCGCTGGTTTTGACGATTTCGCCGAGTGTATAGACCGTTTCGCCTTCCAGCGTCAGCAGCTGGATGATGGCATCCGCCGTGCTAGCCTCCACCATCAATGCCATGCCGATGCCGCAGTTGAAGGTGCGGTAGAGTTCGTTGTCTTCGATGTTGCCCGCTTCCTGCAGCCATTGGAAGATGGCGGGGATTTCCCATGCGGAACGGCGCAGCTCCACACCGAAACCATCGGGCAACACGCGGGGGATATTCTCCAGCAAGCCACCGCCCGTGATATGTGAAAGGGCTTTCACGCCAGCATGGGAGCGGATGGCGGCAAGGCAGGATTTGACATAGATTCTGGTGGGTTCGAGCAACACCTCTGCCCAGCTCTTCTCGCTGAAGGGGGCTTTGTCTTTCAGGTCGATGTTCTGTGCTTTGAGGATGTGGCGCACCAGCGAGAAGCCGTTGGAATGGATGCCGCTGGAGGCAAGGCCGATGACGACATCGCCTTCCTTGATGGCATCGAGCTTGGGCAGCAACTGGCTGCGCGCCACTGCGCCGACGCTGAACCCCGCGAGGTCGTAATCCCCTTTGCCGTAAAGCCCCGGCATTTCGGCGGTCTCACCGCCGACTAGCGCGCACCCCGCCTGTTTGCAGCCTTCGGCGATACTGGCGACGACGGTGCTGGCGGCGGCCACCTGCAATTTGCCCGTGGCGTAATAATCGAGGAAGAAGAGCGGCTCTGCGCCCTGCACCACGAGGTCGTTGACGCACATGGCGACAAGGTCGATGCCGATGCCTTCGTGCTTATCGGTGTCGATGGCGAGTTTCAGCTTCGTGCCGACGCCATCGGTGGTGGAGACGAGCACGGCATCTTCGCCGAAGCCTGCGGCTTTCAGGTCGAACAACGCGCCAAACCCGCCCAGCGACGACATCACGCCGGAGCGGGTGGTGGATTTCGCCAAGGGTTTGATATTATCGACCAAGGCGTTCCCCGCATCGATGTCCACCCCTGCGGCGGCGTAGGTGGCGTGCTGGTTCTTCTCGGTCATGGCGCGGCTTTCGTAGTGTAGCATATGGGCTTTGGGGCGGAATGCATTCTTTTCTAGTGAAAATTCTGCGGTACGTCTATATTCCTTATGCCTCCGCGCGATAAAAATGCGGATATTCAAGCATGCAACAAAAGGGTGATATATGGCGATTCTGCGCGGAATGATGGTGATGGTGGGAGCGGCGCTCCTTTCGACCTCAGCCCTTGCGGCGGATTATACCGTGCGCGATGTGCCCGTTTCCGCCACAGCGGAGGATGCCACCACCGCCCGCATGAACGCCATGGCGCAGGCCGATACCGCCGCTTTCGCCAAGCTGCTGCAAGGCATGCTGCCGCCGGATCAGGCCGCCGCCAAGGCTGCCTCTGTTCCTGCGTCCACCATCAGCAGCCTCGTCAATGGCTATGATGTGAAGAACGAGAAACTCTCCGCCCGAAGCTATAGCGCGTCCATCGATGTCAGCTTCAACCCCCGCAAGGTCGATGCCTTGCTCAGCGGTGCTGCGCCTGTTGCCGCCGCACCTGCGGTGAGTGGTTATGCGGTCGCCCAGCCCCCCGTCACCCGCCCCGGCGGCGGCACGGTCTATTCCCCCTCGCGCGGCGGAGTGGTCAGCTCCACCACGTCCTACACCCTGAATCGCCCCGGCCAGCCGAGCATTGCGGCCGCTCCCGCTGCGGTAGCCGCGAACCCTGTCGTGCTGGTGCTGCCCGTTGGCCGCTCCGGTCAGCTCTGGGATGAATCCAACCTCTGGCGTTCCGTGTGGAACCGCACCCCGCGCAGCGATACCAACCTTGTGCGCCTACCCATCGGCGACCAGTCGGATAAGCTGGTGCTGCCGGATGCCTCGCAAGCGGGTAGCTTCGCGCAGGTCTCCACCTTGGCGGAGCGCTATCAGGCCGGAACGGTCGTGGTGGCGGAAGCTGAGGACATCATCGCTTCCACAGGCGTGAAAGCCCTGCAGGTGACGCTGCGCACCCTGCGCTCCGGCGATAATTACACCGACCAGCCGTGGGTATTCGAAGCGGAAGGCGGCGAAACGCCCGAACAGGTGATGGCGCGTGCAGCGGCGGAAATCGCCGCGCGGCTGACCACTGAAGCCCAAGGCCAGCAAGCGGTGTTGAGCGCATCGCCCTCTAGCGCGCCCACTGCTGCGAACCCTGCGGCTGCCGCTGGCCCCGTGGCAGGGCGCATCACCGTGCTCAGCCGTTTGAACAATGTGTCGGACTGGGTGAGTTTGCGTAACAAACTTTCCGCATTGCCTGCCGTGGCGCGGGTGGAGCTTTCCGCCCTGTCCCAGCAGCAGGCGGATGTCATCGTGCATTATCGCGGTGGTCTGCCCCAGCTGGAGGCGGCATTGCAGGGCGCGGGCATCCGCGTCGACAAAGCCGCGAATTACTGGATCATCAGCCTCTAACACCCCTCTCAAGGACACAACGGATGTTTGCCGCGCATACCAAGAAAATCTGGTTCTGGCTGGGGGTCGGCGTCGCCTTCCTCGGATTCCTCTACCTCATCCGCACCATTCTGCTGCCCTTCGTGCTGGGTCTGCTGGTGGCCTACTTCCTTGACCCCGCGGCGCGCTGGCTGGAGCGGAGAGGCTATTCGCGCACCACGGCGACGAGCATTCTTATCGTCGGTTTCTTCGGCGGGATGGTGCTGGTCATCGCGGCCTTGGCTCCGGTGCTCTACGACCAGATCATGGCCTTCTTCAAGGCTTTGCCGGAATACCTCCGCAAGGGCAAGGAGTTCATTGCCCCGCAGATAGACAAGGTGATGAGCGGTTTCCGCGGCACGCCTGTCGCCGCGAATTCGCAGGAAGTCTTGTCCAACGCCTCCGAATCGGCTCTGGAATACGCCAAAACCATTCTGGTGCGCATCTTCACCTCCGGTGCGAATTTCTTCAACACCATCACCTTGCTGCTGCTTGCGCCTGTGGTGGCGTTCTACCTGCTGCGCGACTGGCAGGAATTCATCCAGCGCGTGGACGAGCTGTTGCCCCGCGAAAGCGCCGATACCATCCGCGAGCAGATGCGTGAAATCGACAACACCATCGCCGGATACCTGCGCGGTCAGGTGAACGTCTGCCTTATTCTGGCGGCGTTCTACATGGTCGGCCTTGGTTTGACGGGGTTGAACTATGGCGTGCTCATCGGCCTCATCTCCGGCCTCATCACCTTCATCCCCTTCGTTGGGGCGATGCTGGGTTTCATCGCCGCCATGGCCATCGCCCTGTTCCAGTTCGATGAATTCTGGCGCATCGCGGCGGTCGCCATCGTTTACGGTCTCGGCCAGATGCAG
>VGDC01000153.1 GCA_016869895.1 Alphaproteobacteria bacterium | reverse complement strand
TGGCGCAGCCAATCGACCATTTCTCCGCCCTGATTCGGTGGGCCGAGCATCACCACGCGCCCCAGATATTGCGGTCGGTGCTGTTCGATGATGCCGCGCGCCACCAAGCAGCCTTGCGAATAGCAGACGAAATTGATGCGGTCGCCATCTTTCTTGATGAAGCGGTCAATATCCTTATACGCCTCATCGATGATGACATGCAGCGTGTCCCGCTCCAGCTTGAGGTTGAGGTTAGACGTCTTGTAACCCAGCTGTTCAAAGCGTTTTTCCAAGTCGTTCATGGTTCGTGGGCCATGCCCCATGCCGTGCAGCAGCACCACGCGGTCACGGCTGACATCCCGCTCTTCGACGACAGGAGTTTCAGCGACAGGATTTTCTGCTACAGGAGTTTCGGCCGCAGGAGTTTCGGCGACAGGAGTTTCTGGCGCACTCGTTTCCCCCTCCGGCGCTGGGTTCGCCAGCTTTTCCTGTTCTTCTGCGGCGGTGCCATAGAAATACACCTGCGCCCCAGCCTGTGGGGCAGGGGAGGTCAATGCGGCGAGAAGGCCGAGGATAAGACTGAAACGATAGGTTCGCATTCGGCTATGCTACTCTGCCCCAAGCGATTTGTGGAACAAAAAATGCGATTATTTCGCAGGATTTTATGCACTGCGTCATATAATCGTAACACGCTTATGCTACATTGCTTGAAAACAATAGCCTTGCATGGTTGCCGGATGAACGACAGAACCACAGCAGAGAATACGCCGAAAGGCCTCACCGACTCACAGGTCGATGTGGCGGAATATGCTGTCACGGGTCTAAGCATCGTCATCAATCAGGCCAAAGAGAAATCCCCCGCCATCGAGCTGGCTTCCGAACTGCGCGAGGATTTGCGTGGCATCCGCGATAGCCGTCAGCCGAACGATAGCTTCTCCGAACAAGGATGGAATAGACTCCAAGCCCTTTCCTCGCGCATCGGGCAGGACGTGCCATCCGCACAGGCCAATAATCTGCTGGTGGAAATGGCGGGTGTGGCCAGCGCGCTTTCCACGGCAGGGCTGGTGAAAGCGCCGGAGCGTGAAGTGCAGGTCGAAGCTACCCGCGAAACCACCAAACCCATCGTTGGCCGTTGGACGCGCCAGACCCGTTCCCCAGAGCAGCCATCCGCCCCTTCACGAGGGGTGTGAGCCATGCATATCCGACCTCAACCTCCTTTAGGCGAGGGGAAGCAGCACCCTAAGCAGGGTGCAGTGTGGGATTTACTCAGAGCCATTCAAGGCAGGGATGAGGACGGGGTGGTGGATGCGCTGCATCGTGGCGCGGATGTGAATTTCAATAATTTCGAAGTTTCGCGCATGTCTCCCCTGCATTTCGCAGTGAACAGCGGCAGTCCGAATATCGTGGCGACGTTGCTGCGCTGGGGTGCTGATCCGAATGCTGAGACGATTCGCGGCTATACCCCTTTGCATGCCGCAGTGGAGCAGAATCGACCACAAATGAGCACGCTATTGCTCGATTACGGTGCGAATCCTGACCACCGCGCGAAATCCGGCACGATGGAATTGGGCGACACCATTCTTCACGATGTGGTGAAAAGCCAGAACACCGACGGCACGATTCAGCTCTTGATTGCGGGTGCGGATGCGCATGTGGTGAATAAGGATGGCAAAACCCCGTTAGGCGCGGTCAGCGGCATCGGTTCTTTCTCATCATTCACCCCATCCATCCTCAGCGCGCTTGAGATGTCGGAAGGGCTGCCGCGCATCCCGCAGGACGGCGCATTGACGAAATCCTCCCTGTTCGCACCCGATGAAAAAGGCAAATGCGCTTTGGACAACCCCGCGAACTGGCGCCGCCTGCCGGAGATGCTTTCGCGCCTGAAAGAGGCCGGAGAAACACCCTTCACCAAAGCGGAGCTGATGCAGGAGGGGGCGAATGGCATGACTTATCTCGAACGCGCGGCGAATGCCCGTGCGCTGGATGTGCTCGTGGCGGATTTCAACAGCCGTGGTGAGAGCTTCACCGTGCAGGAAATCACTTCCGTGAAGGGATTGGCGAGCCTGAAAGGCAGCGCCCATCTGGCGCGCGCGGTCTTCACGCCGGAGAATACGGCGGATTGGACACCTTCAAAATTGCGCACTGACTATGCTTTGCTGAACGAATCCGCGCGTGAAGCGGTGACCGATTTCGCCCAGCTGACCCTCCGCGTGGGGCGCAATGCGCCTAGCCGCACCGGCATAGGCCGTTAAGGCAGCAGTCTGCCATCCTTGATCACCGCGATTCTTTTTTTGGCGTTCTGTCTGCTCGCTTGGGTGATGGCTTGCTGGATGGGCAGCAGCTTCTTGCATTCCCCGCCTGCGGATTTGATATTGGCTGCCGCCGCTTCATCCCCCGCATTCACTTCCGCGTTGAAATACTTCAGATTCTCCTGAAACACCTCCTCCACCATTCCGGGCGAGATGCCCACCATGGATTTGCGTGCGTAGGTTCCCGCCGCGAACCCCGCCTCTTTGCCCAGATTGCGGTATGCCCGCACCTTCGCCATATCCTCTGCGTTATCTGGCGCGGCTTTGCGCTCCATATCGTCCCCTAAAGCGGTATAAAGCGCGGCGCAACGGGCGAACCTGTCCGACCAGATGGGGAAATCCTCCAGTTTCGGGGTTTCTGCGAAGCTGGGAAAGGCGATAAGAGAGAGGCAAAAAGCCAGAAAGCCGGTGCGCATGGTTTCTCCATTTGCAAGTGTCGCTGGAAGAATTGCATAATAGCCCACCCTTAACCCCTATGGCAACCCCAGCAAATGCCTTCTTCCCCCAAGCGATTCATCATCATCGGTGCCGGCCCTTGCGGGTTGATGGCAGCGGAAGTGCTTGCCGCGGCGGGGCATCGCGTGGCGATTTATGACCGCATGCCCAACCCTGCGCGAAAATTCCTGATAGCAGGGCGCGGTGGGCTGAACCTCACCCATAGCGAACCGCTGGATGCATTCCTGACACGTTATGGCGCGGCGGAAGACTGGCTTGCAGCCTCCATCCGCGCCTATCCGCCCGAATCCCTGCGCGCGTGGTGCGAAGGCTTGGGCGAGGAGACGTTCGTGGGCAGCAGTGGGCGCGTTTTCCCGCGCAGCATGAAAGCCGTGTCGCTGCTTCGGGCATGGCTGAAACGGCTGGAATCTTTGGGCGTGACCTACCACCCCCGCCACACATGGCTTGGCTGGCACGGCAATGCTTTGCGTTTCACCGATGCAGCGGGGCAGGAAGTGTTGGTTGAGGCGAATGCGACCTTGCTGGCACTGGGCGGCGCATCATGGCCGCGATTGGGCTCCGATGGCGGCTGGGTGGACATGCTGCGCACAGAAGGTGTAGAAATCGCGCCGTTCCGCCCTGCCAATGGCGGTTTTATGGTGCCGTGGACGGCACATTTCGCCGCCCAATGCGCTGGAAAACCCCTGAAAGCCATCGCGGCGACCCATGCGGGTACACGCCGACTAGGCGAGGCGATGCTGACCCAGCAAGGCATCGAAGGCGGAGTGATATACGCCCTTTCGGCGGGATTGCGCGATGCCATCGACACCCATGGCGAAACCGTGCTGGAAATAGACCTGCGCCCGAATATGACTGTGGATGCATTGGCGGAAAAGCTAGGGGGCAGGGGCAGTAAATCCCTTTCCACCTACCTCAAGAAAGCCGGATTCTCGGCGGAAGCCATCGGGTTATTCTATGAAACCACGCCGAACCGTGACCTCTCGCCCCATGCGCTGGCGGCGCGGTTGAAGGCACTGCCAGTCCGGCTCACTGCCTCCACCGGCCTCGCGCGCGCCATCTCATCGGCTGGGGGTGTCACCTGAGCATCGGTGGATGACGGATTCATGCTGCGCGCCAAGGCGGGAGTCTTCGCCGCCGGAGAAATGCTCGATTGGGAAGCCCCCACCGGCGGGTATTTACTTCAGGCCTGTTTCAGCACAGCGGTTGCAGTGGCGCAAGGGATGCTGCATTATACTGCACAGAACGATTGAGGAATCTATGCCCTACGAAGACCCGATAGAAGCCGCGCTACGCGCCCTGACCGATGTGGAATGGCGCAACCTGCGCGGTGCTTATGAAGCGCGCATCAACCACACCCATCTGGTGGGGATTCAACAGTCGTTGGCGGATCATGGCATCACCGCATCCGGCGAAATCAGCCCCCAGCGCAGTGGCAGGTATATCGCCCGTGTCGCATTGGAGGATGCGCCGAAGATATTGAAAGCGTTGAAGGACAGCGGTGCCGTGGTGAAACCCCACCGCCGCAAGCGGAGCAAGAAATAATCACTCCGGCTTCGTGCAGCTGGTGTTGCCCGCGCCATCGGTGTGGCAGTTGATGGTCTTCTTGCCGACTTTTCCGGTGGTTCTGCCTTTTTCGTCGGTGTGAAGCTCCACCTTATGCCCGCCGATTTTCCCGGTCGTCTTGCCGGATGCATCCGTATGGGTGTTCACATACACTTCGCCCACTCTGCCCGTGGTCTTGCCGCTATCATTCGTGCGGATGTTCACTTTCGTGCTGCCGACGCTTCCGGTGGTCTTCCCCTTTTCATCGGTGAAGGTGCTCAGCCCGTTTCCGCTACAATTCCCTTTGTTATCGCAATAGATACTGCCTTGAGCCTGCGCGCTGATGGGCAGGGCGGTCACGGGCAGTGCGAGCGTGCATGCGATGAGGACAGTGCGGATGGACATATTTCCTCCAGAAATCAGCTGTGGGGCATAAAGAACCAGCATGCCAAATACCCGCTGAAAAAATCAAGCAGGAGTTTGCGGTTTGTGCGTATTAAAGGAAATGGTGGGCGATAGAAGACTCGAACTTCCGACCTCTACGATGTCAACGTAGCGCTCTAACCAACTGAGCTAATCGCCCGCAAAATGCATGATAATGCAGTGAGGAAAACCCTTTTAACAGGTTTTCCGGCGTATTCAACCAGAAAATCATCTTTCGCCCCATCCCCGTGCTTCGCATAACCATTTTTTAACTTTGCGGGGGTAGGATGGAGCAATAAGGGATGCCCATGCGTCACAGCGAATTCTCATACGATAACCTCAACACCCAAAGCAACCGCAAGGCGGGAGTCTATAGCACCACGCCCGTGAACACCTCCTTCTTCGCCCTCTGCCACGACCACGCGCCGATGGACAGGGTGACGGGCTGGAAGTTCCACATCTCCGTGGCGCAGCAGGATGTCGGCAAGGCG
>VGDC01000152.1 GCA_016869895.1 Alphaproteobacteria bacterium | reverse complement strand
TTGCTGCCAGTGGACGCGCGGGATGCATTCGGGCGGACGCCGCTGCACTGGGCGGCGTTATCCGGCAATATCTTCATGACGGAAGCGTTGATCATGGGGGGGGCGGATATCGATGCCGAGGACAACAAAGGCATCCGCATCATGAGCTATGCCGAGCGTGAAGGCCACATCGACATCGTGAAGCTCATCGTCCTCGTGGCGAATTCCCGCGTATAAACATCATCTGGTTTTACCCTGATTCGGCTGGCTCCGCTCTTCACGGATACGCGCCGCGAAGCCGGAAGTAGGCGCTAAAGCCTGCTTCAATTCACCCAAAGCCGCTTCGATACCCGATTCCCTGCCCTCTTGCGGCCAGCGGCGCAGGAAACTCTCCCCTGCACTTTTACGCACCTCGACCTGCTGGCGGACATGATCAATACTGGGCATGCCGTCATGGCAGAAGGCGGCGGCGCGCTGGATAGCCCCTTGCAGGTTCTTCGTGGTTGTGATGGCATCTTCCGTGTGTCCGGCGAAAGCGTCCATATGCTGTGCGCCCAGCAAGATGCTGCCCACCAATTCCACCCCGACCGGATGGCGTTTGATGCCCTTCGCTTCGCGGAACTGGGGTTGCGCGCCTTCCATATCCACGGCGATCATATTCGCACCGTTGAAGCGCACATTCTCCAGCGCGGCGCGGCGGAAAGTAGCGTCCTCCAAGCCAGCATGGGTGAAAAGCACATTGCGAAGCAGCGCATCGTCAAAGGAAGCACCTGAGAGATTGGCGGCGGTGAAATCGGTGTTTTTCCGCTCTTCCTGCCGCGCCAAGGGCCCTGAACCGATGATTTTCGCGCCCGCAAAACGCGCGCCGGAAAGCTCCGTGCCGACAAAGGACGTATCGCGCACTTGCGTGTGGTTGAAGCATGTCTTGGGCAGATGGGCGGATTCGAAACTGGCGTGGTCGAGCACAGCGCCCTCGAAGGTGCTGCCATCGACCCGGATGCCGGAGAAATCGCCGAAGGATAAATCCGCATCGCGGAGATTCAGGCCTTTGAGCAGCGCCACGCCCGAGCCCTTGCCGATGTCTTCCAACCACTCGTGGAACGTGCCCGCCCCACCGACTGCCCCGCTGGCCAGTGCCACGCGGTTCTCGCTGGCATAGCTCAACACGTCATCCCGCGTGACGGGAATGTGAGCAGCTGCAGTGCGGTCATCCGGTTTAGACATGCACGGCCTTTCTGAAAAATTCCGGCTTTCTCAAGGATGCAGGCATTCTTTGGCTATAACCTAACTTTCGCATTATACCATCAATCGCATAAAGAAGGGATGGGAAAGACCGAATACCCTTCATTCAGCGGCCCACGCCTGACCTATCGGGCGATTCGGAGCGAATCTGCTGGTAGAGGCTGTTGAAATTGCCTATCTGCCAGCGACTGCCTTGGGGAACGGCATTATAGACCGCCGCCAGTTGGCTGTGCTTCTCGCCCTTCCAGTTATCGGGCGTGAAGAGCGCCTGCAGCTGGTGCTTCTCCATGGCGAGTTTCAGAAGTCCGGCGGGCGCACCGTCCACCACCAGTTCGGAGCGGCTGTTGCACTGCTCGCCCTGCTTATTCAACCCCGCTACGCATTTCGCCAGCGCGCCCACATCGGCGATGCGGTCGAGATAGGTCGTATCCGTTTCGGCTTTCATCACCTCGCCGATGCGCGAGGGCGTGACACCGATGGCCAGTTTCTTGAGGGTCTCCGGCAGTCGCGCGGGGGTGAGATAGGATGCTTCGGGAGGAATCGTCTGCTGCAGATCCGCCATGGTCAGAGGGCGGTCGTTCTTCGCCACTTCGGCCATCACCTCATCCATCCGGCGCAGCATCTTGGGGTTGTCCATGAGACTCAAGCCCTTGTCATCGCGGGCGAAGAGGTCTTTCACTGTGAGGCCGGAAAGGTCTTCACGGTAAGGCACGGATTCGAAGACCTTTATGATGATTTTGAAGGGCGGTTTGGGCTGGAGCTCCAGCTTATTATCCATACGCGCGACGACCTGCCGCGTGGAGAAACCCAGACCATTCGGCATGTTGATATCCGCACCCAGCGACAAAAGCGACATGAACTGGTCGCGGTGGCTGGTGGACACATGCAGGGGCGCGTTCTCGGTGCGGGGGTTCATGTCCGTGGCATCGACATCGACACCCAGATGCACCAGCATCTCCACGCCCTTCTTGAAGCCGCAGGTCGCCGCCAGATGGATGGGAAGCTTGCCCGAACCGGAGAAAGCGGAGGCGTTATCGTCCAGATGATAGGCGTTGATATCCGCCCCGTCTGCGATGGCTTGTTCCAGCGCGGCTTCATCCCGCGAGGTGATGGCGCGGAAAAGGTCGCGATCCGCCGGAAGCATATCGCTCAGCTTTTCCGGCACCCTGGCCTGATTCAGCTGTTTCCTCGGCATCAGCGGCCAATCCCTTCCAATTCGGGGCGGCCACTTTGCAGAATGAGCTGCAACTGGTGGATGTTGGTGACCTGTGCCTTGCCTTCAGGCGGCAAAGCCATGTAGGTGCGGCGCATGTCGCGCGATTCACCGGCAGCCCAGTTGGCGGGGGTGAACAACGCACCCACTTCACCGCTTTCCACCATGGTCTGCAGGAAATCATTCGGTTTGCCGGAGGCATCGAGCAAGTCTTGGGAGCCGAGCATCACATCATGGTCGTTCAGGTGCTTCACCAATGCCGCGCCACCGCCGAATTCCGCCGCACGGGTGGCGATGCGTTTGCCGTTCTTGCCGATGGCCAGCACATCCTCTTTGGTCAGATGTTCACCGTTCTGGGACAGCTGCTCGAGCAGACCGTGATTGGGCATCCACACCACGCCCGCATCCAGCGCGTTCACGCCTTCTTCGGTCTTGGTCACCAGCGCGTCGCGGGTGAGGTTCCCATCAATCGCCACGCGGGGCGGGACTTTGTTGTTTTCCAGCTTTTCGATTTCGTTGATGTTCACGGATGCGGAAAGATAGTCCATAGCATCCTTGCCCTCGCCGTCCTTTGCGTGGCTATCCGCCCCTGCCTCTAAAAGGAACTCTAGGGAATCCAAGGCTTTTTTACGTGCGGCGAAATGCAGTGGGGTGCTGTCATCGCTGGTGCAGCGGCCTTCCAGTTCTGCGCCAGCGGCCAGCAACGTCTTGAACTGCTTGCCTGTCGCGCCACGGTCGGCAAGGTAATGGATGGGCTGTTTGCCGTAGCGGTTGCGGGCGTTCACATCCGCCCCGCGGTCAATCAACAGCTGAGCGACGAGCTGCGCCTGTGGCAGGTCGGTCTGTTCGCAGGCGATCATCAGATAGGTCTGTTCCGTGGCGGTCACTTCGGGAGAGGCAGGCGCAGCAAGGTCTACCGCAGGGGAAGCGTCGAGCAGGCGGCGCACGTCCTCCACTCCGCCGGAGCGGATGGTATCCACCAGATCTTCTGCCTTCGAGCTAGCCATCGTGATTCCATGTGGTTCTTTTGAAAGGCCAGTTTAGCACCAAGCACAGCAATGCTCCACGCTCGATGCGCCGTGTCACAATAGTTTAACATAATGGAGAATCACGATTAGCGGCTGTTGCCGTTGCCGTTCTCGGCGGAAAGCGCATTGACGCGCTCTTTCCACTCGCCCGCCTGCGGGACGGGGCGGGAGGTGTCTGGCAGTGGGGATTTTCCGACTTTATCGGCGAATTTCCGGCTGTGATGCCCAGCGGACAGATGCTCGACCTGCTCGGCGGTGTCGTGCTCGGCACGGTAGGCGGTGACGTCTTCGGTCTTCACGCCCAACGCCTCGCGGCGTTGCTCATAGGTCGGATGGGTGCTGACCAGACGGCGCAGCGGGTTCTTCGGACCGTTCTTACCGCCACCGTTGAATTCGCCCAGTTTCTCCAGCGCGCTCAGCAGCGGCACGGCATCGCCCTTCATGGCGACGGCGGCGTTGCGGTCGGCTGCGAGTTCTTCGGCGCGGCTGGCCACCGCTCCGGCGGCCACAGGGGCAATCCACTGGGCAGCTTCCAAAGCGGCACTGGCGGTGATGTTCAAGGGCGTTGCGGGAGCACCCAAAGCGCGGGCGACTTCCATACGTTTCAGGAACGGCTTCGCCCCAAGATGGGCGAGGGTCGCGCCGCCGATGGCGGAAAGCCAGAAGAGTTTGCTCGCCTGCCCCATATTCTTCACATGCCCCAATTCATGGGCGGCCACGGCGGAAAGCTCGGTGGGGTTCAGAATCTGCGTCAGGTCTTTGGAGAAGGCGATGGTCGGCTGCGCAGCGGGGACAGCCACGGCGTTCGCCAGCGGCTTCTTGCTTTCCCAGACATAAGCCTTGGGCGGGGCGATGCCCGTGTTCTCGCAGACGTTCTGCAACAGGCCGTGGAGTTCGGGTTGGGTTTCGGGAGTGATGGCGGTGATGCGATTCGCGCCAAGCATGGCGAAGCGTAGGCGGGTCATGCCGGAGAGTTCCTGCTCTGCGCCCTCGGGCTTGAAGACCATATTCAAACGGCTGCGGTTCTCGGACATGTGTTCCCTTACTGTTACCCTCACTTTAGCGCAGAAACGTGACAGTTTCGTGACTAAATGCGCATTTATTTATGGCTTGGGCAAGGTGGAGGCGACTTCGACGGAGAGTTCGGCCACCAACTCGCTGAGTGCCGTGGTCAAAGCCGGATAGCCTGCGGCGGCATCCTTCTCGGCACTCCACTGGCGGAAGGCCACGGGTTCGCGGCTGTCGCGGGTAAAGACCTGCCAGGAAGCACTCAGCTTGGCTTTACCGTCCACATCGCGCTCGAATCGGTCGATGGCAAGCTCGACGCTGACATCGGGGTTCACCGCACCGCGCCACGGATGGGCGATGACACTGCGGTTGCTATCGCCCTGCGCGAGGTTCTCCACAAGCACGCGCTGGATTTCTTTATCGAGCTTTCCCGCCCAGCGGTCGAACTCGCCCAGTTCCAGCTCGGTCGGGGATTTGCGCACGACGATGTGGGAGCGGTCAAGGTAATCCGCCACGCTGACAGGCCCGATGCCGATGACCTGCGGCGCGGATTGCGCGGCCTCCCCTGCGGCTTTCGGCGCGACGGAGAGGGCGTAGAATTTCGCGGGGTCGCTTTCTTTACCAATATTGTTCAGGTTATCCAGATTACCCGTGCATGCGGAAAGCGCAAAGAGCGCGGCGACAAGCGGGAGTGTGTTTTTCTTCATCATGCTTATCTCCTGTCGAGGTTCTGTTGTTTGCCGGTCAGCAGGGCATCGGGGTTGCGC
>VGDC01000151.1 GCA_016869895.1 Alphaproteobacteria bacterium | reverse complement strand
CTGGGGGTGTTCAAGCAGGAAATCCGGGTGGCGTTTCAGATAGGCCAGCACCTGCGCGGCGGAAATCTCCTCCGCGGCATTCTTGTTTTCCTGTGTGGTCGCTTCTTCGCTCATGAGCATTCAGCCTGACTTATGCCACAATCTTCTGGCCGGTCTTCGCCCAATCCGCCATGAAGGCGTCGATGCCCTTATCGGTCAACGGGTGCTTCACGAGGGTTTTCAGAACGGATGGCGGGATGGTGGCGACATGCGCGCCCATCTTCGCGGAATCGACGATATGCATCGGGTTGCGGATGGAGGCAACGAGGACTTCCGTGGTGAACTGGGGATAGTTCTCATAGATGGTCACGATGTCTTCGATGAGCTGCAAGCCATCCTGTCCGATGTCGTCCAAGCGACCGACGAAGGGCGAGATGAAAGCCGCACCGGCTTTCGCGGCGAGGATCGCCTGCGCAGCGGAGAAGCAGAGGGTGACATTGACGAGGATGCCTTTATCGGAGAAGTGACGGCAGGCTTTGAGGCCATCAAGCGTCAGCGGCACTTTGATGGCGACGTTATCGGCGATTTTCGCCAGCTTCTCGCCTTCTTTGATCATGCCTTCCGCGTCCAGCGCGGTGACTTCGGCGCTGACGGGGCCTTTCACGATGGAGCAGATTTCGCCGATGACTTCGATGAAGTCGCGGCCGCTTTTCGCGATGAGCGTGGGGTTGGTGGTCACACCGTCAACGAGGCCGGTGGCGGCCAATTCACGGATTTCGCTGATTTCGGCGGTGTCGATGAAGAATTTCATTCCTGCAAAGCTTTCGTTCGGATTATAACAATGCCATGACGATAAAGAACCACGGCACAGTTGGCAATAGATGAAAACAGTTGAAGTTCTGCTGCCCAAACCTTTCGACCACGGTTTCGATTACCTCGTGCCGGATGGGGTGGAATTGGGCGCAGGTGATTATGTGCGCGTGCCCTTCGGCAAGCAATCGGTGCTGGGCGTAGTCTGGGGTGCAGGCAAAGGCGATGTGCCTATCGCCAAACTGAAGCCCATCGCCGAGCATTTCAGCCATCTTCCGCCCATGGGCGACACCACCCGCCAGTTCATCGAATGGGTGGCGCGGTACACGCTTTCTCCGCGTGGCATGGTGCTCAAGATGTCGCTTCCGGTGGAAGAATCCTTCGCGCCGAAAAAAGAGAAACTGCCGAAGAGCAAAGCAGGCAAGAAGGTGGTGGAGGAGCTGGGCGAGGCATTCGAGAAAGTCGATGTGCAGCCCATCGCCAAGCCCCCTGCTTTGTCGGATGCGCAACGCGAAGTCACCGAAACCATCGCCGCACGGTTGGATAAAGGCTTCTCCGTGACGGTCATCGATGGCGTGACGGGTTCGGGCAAGACGGAAGTCTATTTCGACGCGATTGCGAGAGTGATAGAGGGGCGAGGCCAGCAGGCCGAGCGAGCCATCAGCCCGCGAAGCGGCAGCCCATGTGATTCGCAGGAGGCGAATCACGGGGCGAAACAGACATTGGTTTTGTTACCGGAGATTGCCCTCAGTACCCAATGGGTAGAGCGATGCAAAGCGCGCTTCGGGTTTGAGCCGCTGGTCTGGCATTCCGGCTTGACCCCTGCCAAACGCCGCGAATCCCTCCGCGCGATTCTCACGGGCGAGGCGAAGCTGGTGGTGGGTGCGCGCTCGGCGCTGTTCCTGCCTTATGCGAACCTCGGCCTGATCGTGGTCGATGAGGAACACGAACAATCCTATAAGCAAGAAGACGGGGTGTTGTATCATGCTCGCGATATGGCCGTGGCGCGGGCGCATGTGCAGAACCTGCCCATCGTGCTGGTCTCCGCCACGCCTTCATTAGAAACGGTGAACAACCTCCGCGAAGGGCGATATGAAAAAGCCCATTTGCCGGAGCGTCACGGCGGGGTGCATCTGCCACAGGTGTCGCTGGTCGATATGCGACAGGAAAAATTGGATAGCGGCACATGGGTATCCCAACGTCTGCGCGCCGCCATCGCCGAGACGTTATCGGCCAAACGGCAGGTGATGCTGTTCCTCAACCGCCGTGGCTATGCGCCATTATTACTCTGCCGCACCTGTGGCCATCGTTTCGCCTGCCCCGAATGCAGTAGCTGGATGGTGCTGCATGGGAACAAGACCAAAGGCCAGCTTCGTTGCCATCATTGCGACCACCGCGATGCCGTGCCGAAGGCTTGCCCTGCGTGTCTGAAAGAAGAGACGCTGGTGGCCTGTGGCCCCGGCGTGGAGCGCGTGGCCGAGGAAGTCGCTGCGCTATTCCCAACCGCGCGGGTGGAGATGATGACCAGCGACACGATGGACAGCCTCAAAGTCGCGGAAATGACCGTACAGGAGATGACGGAGGGGAGCATTGATATTCTCGTCGGCACGCAGATGATGGCCAAGGGCTATCACTTCCCCAACCTCCACCTCATCGGGGTGATAGATGCGGATTTGGGTTTGCAGGGCGGAGACCTCCGTGCCGGAGAGCGCACCTATCAGCTTTTGCATCAGGTGGCGGGTCGCGCAGGTCGTGAACAGGAACAAGGCCAAGTGCTGCTGCAGACCTATCTGCCCGACCATCCGGTGATGCTGGCGCTGGCTGCCCATGACCGTGAAGGGTTGGAGCAGTTGGAGCTGGTCGCCCGTGAAGATGCCGTGTTGCCCCCGTTCGGGCGGCTCGCCGCGCTCATCATCGATGGGCCGCAGGAGTCCGATGTCGTCCACGCCTGCCGTCAGCTTTCCCTCAAAATCCCGAAACACGCCGACATCCGCGTGCTTGGCCCCGCCCCTGCCCCGCTCACCCGTCTGCGCGGGCGATACCGCTACCGTTTCCTGCTGCGTTCCCCCAAGCGCGTAGCCTTGCAGCCTTATGTTCATGAATGGCTTTCGCAGGTGCCTTTGCCCAATGCCATCCGCCTGCGTGTGGATATCGATCCTTATAGTTTCTTTTGAAACGAGATTTCACGGCGAGGGTGCCAAAAAACGGGTTGCCAGTCTTGCCGCTCTATGTTACACGGGTGCACACTTAGTAAAAGGCGGGAAGATGACCAAGGCAAGCGACGCTTGTCCAACTTTCTGACTTCTAATGATAATTCGCAACGCTGGGAAGACGCTTCCGTGTCCAAATCCTCCTCTGATCTCCGCCCCGTCGCCGCGCGCTATGCCAAAGCGCTGTTCGAGCTCGCGTCCGAAAAGAAGCAGCTGGATGCCGTGAAGAAAGATCTGGAGACCGTCGCTTCCGCGATTGAAGCGAGCGATGCCTTCCGTCGCCTTTCCACCAATAATTCCCTGTCCCGTGAAGAGCAGTCCAAGGCGTTGAACGCCGTATTGGCGAAGCTGAAGGTCGGCGAGTTGACCCGCAAATTCTTTGGCGTGCTGGTGCAGAACCGCCGCCTCGCTGCCGCGCCGCAAGTGGCACAGCGTTTCGCCTTCCTGCTGGCCGAAAGCCGTGACGAAGCGACCGCGGAAATCACCTCCGCACAGCCCCTCACCGCGGCACAGCTGAAAGAACTCAAAGCCTCCATCAAGAAAGCTACCGGCCGTAGTGACATCCACGTCGTGACCAAAGAAAAGCCAGAGATTCTGGGTGGCGTGATTATCAAGGTCGACGGAAAGATGTTCGATAACTCCGTCGCCAACAAGATTTCCCGCCTTGCGGTTTCGTTGAAGAACGGCACCCAAGCGCGCTAATACCCGATTCTAGATTCGTTTTATAACGCCTATTAATACTTTGACATGAGGAAGCCGTTATGGAAATCCGTCCTTCGGAAATTTCTGACATCCTGAAAAAACAGATCGCTGGATTCGATAGCGAAGCCGAACTGTCCGAGACCGGACAGGTCGTTTCCGTCGGTGACGGTATCGCCACCATCTATGGCCTTGAGAACGTTCAGGCGGGCGAGATGGTCGAATTCCCAGGTGGCATCAAGGGTATGGCACTGAACCTTTCCACCGATTCCGTCGGTGTGGTTATCTTCGGCGATGACCGTTCCGTGAAAGAAGGCGACACCGTGAAGCGTACTGGTGCGATCGTGGAGGTTCCCGTCGGCGAAGGCCTGCTGGGTCGCGTGGTCGATGGTCTCGGTAACCCTATCGATGGCAAAGGCCCACTCAAGAACGTCAAGATGACCCGCGTGGAAGTGAAAGCTCCCGGCATCATCGCCCGTAAATCCGTTCACGAACCGATGCAGACCGGCCTCAAGGCTGTCGATGCACTCGTTCCCATCGGACGCGGCCAGCGCGAATTGATCATCGGTGACCGTCAAACCGGCAAGACCGCTATCGCTGTCGACACCATCCTCAACCAGAAGCCCATGCACGAAGGCAACGACGAGTCGCAGAAACTGTACTGCGTCTATGTCGCTATCGGTCAGAAGCGCTCCACCGTCGCACAGGTCGTGAAGCGTCTGGAAGAAGCGGGTGCGCTGGAATACTCCATCGTCGTCGCCGCTACCGCTTCCGAGCCTGCTCCTTTGCAGTTCCTCGCACCGTACACCGGCTGCGCGATGGGCGAATACTTCCGTGACGACAGCCGCCATGCACTGATCATCTATGATGATTTGTCCAAACAGGCTGTGGCTTACCGTCAGATGTCCCTGCTGCTGCGTCGTCCTCCCGGACGCGAAGCATACCCTGGTGACGTATTCTACCTGCACTCCCGTTTGCTCGAGCGCGCGGCGAAGCTTTCCGATGACGAAGGCGCAGGTTCCTTGACCGCCCTGCCGATCATCGAGACGCAGGCGGGTGACGTATCCGCATATATCCCGACCAACGTGATCTCCATCACCGACGGCCAGATCTTCCTTGAGACAGAGCTGTTCTTCCGTGGTATCCGTCCTGCCGTCAACGTCGGTTTGTCCGTATCCCGCGTGGGTTCTGCGGCGCAGATCAAAGCGATGAAACAGGTCGCGGGCACCATCAAGCTGGAGCTTGCCCAGTACCGCGAGATGGCGGCATTCGCCCAGTTCGGTTCCGACCTTGACGCTTCCACCCAGCGTTTGCTGAACCGTGGTGCGCGTCTGACGGAATTGCTGAAGCAGGCACAGTTCTCGCCGTTGAAGGTCGAAGAGCAGGTCGTGGTCATTTACGCTGGCGTGAAAGGCTATCTCGACAAGCTCAAAGTGACCGAAGTGGGTCGTTTCGAAGAGACGCTGCTGCGTGAAGTCCGCAACAACCATGCGGATATCCTCACCAGCATCGCTTCCGAGCAGAAACTCTCCGAGGCCACCGAGCAGAAGCTGAAAGCCGCCATCGAAGGCGTC